>NZ_JUEI01000017.1:0-72411 GCF_000802655.2 Paenibacillus sp. IHB B 3415
ACAGCCGGAGCGACTGGGGTAACCGGTGCGACAGGCACAGCTGGAGCGACTGGGGTTACGGGTGCGACAGGCGCAGCGGGAGCGACTGGGGTAACCGGTGTGACAGGCACAGCGGGAGCGACTGGGGTTACGGGTGCGACAGGCACAGCTGGAGCGACTGGGGTAACCGGTGCGACAGGGGCAACGGGTTCAGGGGCAATCATTCCATATGCGTCCGGCCTTCCAGTATCTTTGACAACGGTAATCGGCGGACTCTTGAATACGTCCAGTCTTGTAGGTTTTGGCAGCAGCTCTACAGGTGTTAGTGTTACAGGCGGGATCATTGACTTGACAGGTGCGGCTGGAACATTGCTCAACTTTGCCTTCTCAGTGCCGCGTGCAGGCACCATTACCTCACTGGCAGGCTATTTCAGTACAACTGCGGGACTTAGCTTAGTAGGTTCGACGGTAACCATAACTGCACAGCTGTTCCAGTCTACTACACCGAATAATACCTTCACCGCTGTGCCCGGAGCGCTGGTAACACTAGCTCCTACGTTGACAGGTGTCCTTGCTCTTGGCACAATCAGCAGTGGATTAACTACAGGGCTCTCCATTCCGGTCACTGCCGGTACCCGTCTGCTGATGGTCTTCTCGGCAACGGTAACAGCCGGGATTGATGTAGCGACAACGGTTGCCGGTTATGCCAGCGGCGGAGTTACAATTGTCTAAACGCAGCGCTGCAAGCCAATAGAAATAAATAAACAGGGACCTCCCAAGCCTATAGGCTCAGGAGCGTCCCTGTTTTATTTATGGCGTAGAGAACTGAATTGTAGTTGTATATTTGTACTTCTGTGTAGCTAATGTTGAAGTAGGGGGTTCTGATTTCATCCGCTGTTGGTGGCACAGATCAGGTAACTTTAATAAAATCCTGCACAGAATACAACATTCCCCCCCATTAACACGCCCTAAATCCAAAATTGTTGTAGAAAATGCAGCATTTCTCCTTCTCCATGCGGTTTAGGCAGAGGATTGTTGTATTTCATACAACAATCCTCCCGCACACCCAGGTATCTAGGGATCGGAGTTGCAAAACGTACAACATTTATGCCTTCGTGCGTACTAAGAAGCCTACATTCTGCCGGCAACGAATTGTGTGTAAGGAATTAACATATTCCTCTCGTCCCGCCGCGATTAACCAGTAAGCTGGTTAGGTTATTGTCATAAGTGTGGTTTATATAACCGGCAGTGTTACACCAGATCGCAAGCCTCAGCCGGCATCCAGTGAGCATCCTGGCCGTCCCATTTCACATTACAGCCGATCGGGTTGGTCAGGGGTACACTGACCGGTTGCCCGGACACCAGCTCTGTCAGGGCGTTATCCAGATTGTTGACGGTCAGCTTGCCGGTCTCGCGCGGATTATCAACGCCGCGTCCGGTGTAGACCAGCTTGCGGGCTTCATCGAAGATATAGAAGTGGGGCGTGCGCAGCGCGCCATAGGCCCGGGCGGTCTCTTGCGTATCGTCACGCAGATAGGTCCAAGGGAACTTATGCTCCTCCATCCGGGCAACCATATGCTCGAAGGAATCATCGGGATGCGTAGTTTCACTGTTGGCATTGATGCCAACGAATTGGACACCCTGATCGCGGAATTTCTCCGCTGCCTCACGGGTAAGCTCATCGGAACCGACTACAAACGGGCAATGATTGCAGGTGAAAAAAACAACCAGGAACCTTGCGGACGCGAATTGCTCCAGGGAATAAGTCTGTCCGTCCGTCGCCTTCAGGGCGAAGTCAGGGGCTGAGTCTCCAAGCGCCAACGTAAAGCTCATTTACAAGCACCTCCTGAATAAGATACAAGCCTTCCCTTGTATTATACCGGACTTGCCAAGTGCTTCCAAACTAAGCCGGATTACTTTCTTCTATCCAGCATCTCAGGAGATCTTCAGCATGATTGTACTTTGTGCAACAGAAGCCGTATGATTTGGCGCAGAAACCCATTCTACAGCATTTCATACAATTGATTTCCGGATTTTCGCTGAAAACCACCAGTTTCACTGAATTCTGCTGTACAATGTGCAGCAGATTCCATTTCTCGGCGGATCCTGCTGTATAAAGTGCAATTAGAACGGAGGCTCTCGGAACGTAGAGGCTTGGCATAACCTTGCTCGCAACCAGCCCGCGGTCAAATCGCCTACCCCGCAGCTTGTCCGCGGTCAAAACGCTACCCCGCAGCCAGCCCCCGGTTTAAAACGCCCAATACCCCGCAGCCAGCCCGCGCTCAATTGCCCACAGCTCAAGCTTCGCCCCCGGTCATATCGCGAGTATCTCGCGGATATCCTGCTCGCTCAGGCTGGACAGGGCTTCCTGTCCCGGCTGAATCACTTCATCAATCAGATTTTTCTTCTTCTGCTGCAGCTCGTACATCTTGTCTTCTACGGTTCCCTGTGCAACCAGGCGGATGACCTGCACGACCTTCTTCTGTCCGATCCGGTGGGCGCGGTCAGCAGCCTGCTGCTCGACAGCCGGATTCCACCACAGATCATAGAGAATGACCGTATCGGCTCCGGTCAGATTAAGACCGGTGCCGCCCGCCTTCAGCGAGATCAGAAAAAGATCACGTTCCCCTTCATTGAAGCGGGTGCACAGCTGGGTACGCTGGGAAGCCGGTGTTTGTCCGTCCAGATAGAAGTGCGGCACACCCAGCAGGGCCAGTTCGCGCCCGATCATCCCCAGCATTTGTGTGAACTGTGAGAAGATCAGCATCCGTTTGCCGGAGCTGCGGCATTCGTCGATGATCTCCAGCAGCTGTTCGAATTTGCCCGATCCTCCAGTGTACCCGTCCACGAACAGGGAGGGGTGGCAGCACAGCTGGCGCAGCCGGGTGAGACCGGCGAGGACTTTGATCCGGCCGTTGCCGAAGCTGTCGCTGTCCAGATGCTTGAGCGCTTCCTTGCGCAGTCTGGCCAAATAAGCGACGTAGAGCCTTTTCTGCTCCGGCAGCAGCTCAGAGGCCTGCAGTGATTCGATTTTGTCCGGCAGTTCCTTCAGGACATCGCTTTTGAGGCGGCGCAGCAGGAAGGGGCGGGTACGCTTTGCCACAGTCTCCCGGGGAAGGTCATGGAAAGCCTTCTTGCCGGGGAACAGCCCGGGAAATACTACGCCGAAGATTGACCACAGATCCTCGAGCGCATTCTCCACCGGCGTTCCCGTAAGCGCGAAGCGGTACCGGGCTTGCAGGAGCTTAACTGCCTGGGCAGTCTGCGTCTCATGGTTCTTAATCATCTGCGCTTCATCCAGGATGAGGGTATGGAAAGACCGCTTGGCGTATTCCACGGCATCTCTGCGCAGCAGCGGATAAGAGGTAATGATGACATCATGGCCCGCTGAATTCCGCAGCGTCCGGTTGCGTTCGTCCGCACTGCCGTCGGCAATGGCTGCCTTGATGTCCGGGGCGAAATGCTTCAGCTCATTATGCCAGTTGTAGAGCAGCGAGGCCGGGGTGACAATGAGCGCAGGGACTCCGCCCTGACGGATATCCGTAAGCTCGGAGAGCAGGAAGGCGATACTCTGCAGCGTTTTGCCGAGACCCATATCATCCGCCAGAATGCCGCCGAAGCGGTAGTGGGCCAGTGTCTTCATCCACTGGAAGCCGTACTGCTGATAGTCGCGGAGTACAGGGGCCAGACTCTCCGGCACAGGGAAGTCCAGATTCTCGGGACTCGCCATATTGGCCAGCAGCCGCCGGAACGACCGGCCGATCTGGACGGAATCGCCTTTGCCGGTATCCACATGCAGGCGAAGGCCCCGGACCAGCGGCAAGGAGAACTCTGCATGATTGAAGTCCCCGTTCTGAACGCCAAGCTCATTCATCAAGGCGATAATTTCCAGGAATTCTGCAGTTTCCAGCGGCAGCAGCGCACCATCCGGCAGCCGGTAATATTTACGCTTTTCCTGCAGGGATTTCAGCACCAGCACGATGTCCTTCTCCGGAATACCATCCATGCTGAACTTGAAGTCGAGCCAGTCGGTCTTCTCATTCCAGCTCAGGCTGACCTTGGGCATGGCATGCTCCGTAAGTACTCTTTCCTTGACCGCAGTAGTGGCATAGACCTGAAGCAGCGGCTCCAGCAGCGGAATGGTATGGTGGAGAAAATCGAATTCCCCGTCCTCATCCCGCATGATATATCCGCTCTCCGTCCGTGCGAAGGACTCATGGGCCATCAGGTCGAGAATCCGCCGTTCGGCCTCCCCGTCCCGCATCAGAATCACCTCATTGCTCCGCTCATGCGCCTTCTCATCCAGCGGGTTAATGACAATCCCGCCATATTGGAATTCAAGCCCGGCGAGCAGCCGGTCTCTGACCCGGTCGAGATAGAGTCTGGCGTGAAGCTGCGCCTGAACGATTCTGTCCGCGATGGCATCGGCAATAAACACCTGGCCCAATTTTTTGAGTCCGGGAATGACGCCCTCCATGAATGGCTCCATCTGCTCCGGGGCAATGGCAATTCCGTCCTGCCGCGAGGGGTTCAGCAGCTTTTTCAGCTCAGCGAGACGCCCGCATTCCTGCACCGGTAGCTTCAGCAGCTTACCTTCAGACAATACAAGCCCGTAATCCTCCAGAATCGTAAGCTGCTGAAGCCCCTGGACATCCAGCCGGTACCCCTCTCCTTGTGCCTGATCGAACTGGAAGCTCAGCGGAAGGGCCTCAGTGGAGAGAGACAAACGTTCGTGCAGGATCTGGCCGTGCTGCAGCCGGGCTGCAGGGGCGGCCGTGAGTGCTGGCAGCAGGCTCTCCCAGAAGAAGGGAGGAACAGCCAGCAGCCGCTCATTTCCCGAAGTACCGGTATGCGGAGCGTAAGGGCTGATGCTGCTGCGGTATATTTTTTCATTCAGCATGATTTCAATCAGCTTCACGAGCACCTCATTATCTTCCTTCGAGAAGCTGTGCAGGGCGGGATCATAACTGAAATGTCTGGAGAATTCAAAAGGCTCACCCCGGTGAACACGTTCCAGAAACCCCCGGATTTTGGGCACGATATAGAGGCGCTTAGAGCCTACTTTCAGCTCTATGCCCAGCATTGTGCTGCCGAAGCTGTAAGAGAAAGGCTTGCAGATGAACTCTACCTGAAGCGGTGTCCGCAGATCCATATAAGTTCCGGCTCCGCTCGGCCGCTGCCGCACTCCGGTGAACATCCCGAGCATGCTGCTCACCAGCTGCCGGTCACCACTGCGCCCGGTGTGTCCGTCTCCTCCAGAGCCGGAATGGCGGGGCGTAAGTGTACCGGTCTCTCCCGTGAACGCTTCCGGCTCTTCCCCATCCGAATCGGGAGTCTGGCCCATGTCCATATCTTTGCCGAGATAAAGGACACTAACCAGTGCAGCTGCAATATGTTTGCAGAAAGGTCCGCCGCGGTAGTAGGCAGGGCAGGTACACTCCCCGTTAACATCACCGTCACTATCTATGGTTAGCACTACTTCATGGCTTTCCAGTCCATGAACCGCAGCGCGGTATTTCGAATATTCCCCGTCATCGTTGTGCTCAGTATAGATAAGATCAACCTTATGAGCGTGATAATAAGCTACCCCCTGATCAAAAGCGGCTCTGCCGCACAGCAGCTTGATTACCCGTTCCGGTACCTGGAAACCCAATGTAATCCTCACTTCCTTCTATTCCTGATGGCTAATTTGCTCTCAAGCCAAGGCCTGGTTTGTCCCGTTCGACAATCGTTATAGTACCCATAATAACAGAACAGGCGTACGCCTTCAAAAGGGGAATGGATAAAAGACAAAGCAAAAACCCGGCGGGGACTGTACAGTGCCCCGCCGGGTTAAATATGGCCTGCGTTTTTACCTTCCCCCGCCAATTCCGTGCATGATGAAGCTGACGGTCTGCTCAATCTCTTCCTCGTCACCCCCGCGGGGTTAAATATGGCCTGCGTTTTTACCTTCCCCCGCCAATTCCGTGCATGATGAAGCTGACGGTCTGCTCAATCTCTTCCTCGTCATTCCAGTCATGGTCGGGCATCAGCAGCAGGCGGGCCAGCAGATAGCCGATGACCGAGGAAATGGTGAAGCGGATGATCGCAGGAGTAGGAGCATCCATAATCTGGCCCTGCTCCTTGAAATGCTCCGTGATTACAGTGACACGCTCCAGCACCTGGCTGAGAATATTCTCGACCAGCTGTTCTTTGAGCGCAGGCTGGAAGGGGATCTCCTGGATAAGGATTCTGATAATTTTGAGATTCTTACGGGCGAAATCGAGCCGGTTCACCATGAATGCCTTAAGGAAGGCATCATAGCTCTCAAAGGGTACATCCAGCACACCGCTGAAATTACGCATCACAAACGGAGCGATCATCCGGCTCATGGTGGGGACAACGATGGCCAGCAGCAACTCTTTTTTTGTCTTGTAGTAGCGGAAAATCGTTCCCTCAGCCACGCCCGCCTTCTGGGCGATCTCACTGGTGGCCGCTGCCGAGAACCCCTTCTCCGAGAATGTATCAATGGCCGCCTGCAGAATGGACATCTGCTTGGGGGTCATTTGTTCCTTTTCACTGAGGGCCAGCAGCTCTTGAATCCACTGCTCCTGCCCCTGCTGCTCTGCAGCATTGTCTTTCTCCATGATGGCTCCTCCAACTCTCTTGCTCTTACCTTCAAGTGTACCACAGCCCATACCGCGAATTCGAAGTTACATTTTGCGGTGCTTGCGCAAGGCCAGCACATTCAGCAGCATGAACAGCAGGGAGAAGCCGATCAGCATGAATACATCAAGGGCGATATCATTCCAGCCTTTGCCGCGGATCATGATATCCATCAGCGCCTGGGCGCCGTAGTAGATGGGGGTTGCCAGTCCTACGCGCTGAAGCCAGAGCGGAAGGGTATCCAGCGGAAATAGTCCGCTCAGGAAAATCTGCGGCACAATAACCAGGGGAATGAACTGGATCATCTGGAGCTCATTGGCGGCAAATGCCGAGAGCAGGGTGCCGAGCGTCAGTGCCGACATCGAGAGCAGCAAGGTCATCAGCAGAACGTAGCCGAAGCTTCCGGCCATCATAATGCCAAGCACCTGGATCGAGAACCAGGAGATCAGCAGCGCCTGAAAGACGGTGAAGATACCGAAGCCGCAGACATATCCGAGCACGATTTCCCAGCGTTTCAGCGGAGTGGAGAGCAGGCGTTCCAGTGTTCCCGTGGTCCGCTCGCGCAGGAAGGAGACGCCCGCGATCAGGAAGACGAAAAAGAATACAAATACCCCGATCATAATCGGGCCGAAACGGTCGATCGTCTTCATATCCTCGGCGCCGTACAGATAGCTGATCTGCGGCTGATTCTGTACGCTGCCTGCCGCTGACGGCTGCAGGCTCTGCATAGCTTCCTGCAGGGCCATCATTACGGCGCGGTTAGCTGCCGGGTTGCTGCCTTCCAGCATGATCCCAGGAGTGGTTCCCTTCATTGTAATATAAGCATCAATGTCCCCCGCCTGAAGGGCGGCGTTGCTGGATTCATCATTATCATAGCTGGTAATTTCAGCCTTCTGGGCTTCCAGCGCGGTGCTGAACACTGCAGCACCAGAGGCTACGCCGATCTTCGGCTCATAAGCATCGCCGTTAAAGACCAGGCTCATCAGGCTGAGCACCAGCAGGGGCGCGATGAACATCAGCGCCATGGTTCTTTTATCATGGATGAATTGCTGCAGAATTCTCAGGGTAATCGCACGGATTCTCATGAGCGTACACCTCCATAGTACAGGAAGGCTTCTTCAATGGTAGCGGAGCCGGTTGCCTGCAGCAGTCCGGCGGGAGTGTCTATTGCGAGCAGAACGCCATCCCGGATCATAGCCAGCCGGCCGCATTTCTCCGCTTCATCCATAACATGTGTGGTGAGTACAATCGTGGTGCCTTTACGGTTCAAAGCCTTAAGTTCCTTCCAGATCGACTGGCGCAGCACCGGATCAATCCCGACCGTAGGTTCATCCAGCAGCAGCAGCGGCGGCTCATGCAGCAGCGCGATGGCCAGTGACAGGCGGCGTTTCATGCCACCGGAGTATTGGTCTACTCTTTTACGCAAATGCTCCTGCAGGTTCACCAGCTCCATTACATCTCTGATCCGCCGTGTGCGGTTGCCGCCCTTCAGACCGTAGAGGGAAGCGAAGAACTCCAGATTCTCCTTGGCGCTCAGTTCCGTGTATAGCGCATCGGACTGGGCCATATAGCCGATCTGCTGCAGCATGGCAAGCTTCGGCATCCGTACCCCAAGGACGTTAATCTCGCCGGAGGTAACTTCGTCTATGCCCGTGAGCAGCTTGACCAGCGTGGTTTTGCCGGAGCCGGACGGGCCCAGAATTCCGAAGGTTTCCGCCTGCTCCACCTGCAGCGTAATATCCTTCAATACATTCTTGCTGCCGAAAGCCCGGTCAACATGGGTTACTGTAATCACTGGGTTCGCTTGGTTCATTGTGATCTCCTCAATTCTCAGCATAATGAGTGAGTACTCACTCATAATAATAAAGATTCTCTTGGTAAAAGTAAATTTCTTTTCCAAGTACACAAAAATATATATCTGACGCTCTAATGATCTCCGCTATTGCGGACAAGATTGCGTGAAATCCGGGATATGAGTGTGAGCCGGGCGAAGCGGACTGAGATTCCGTTATCTTGATCCTGTGGGCTTGATAAGCAGGGTTTGCGGTCAAATAAAGGAATCTGAGTCCGATTAACCTGGGAATCTGCATGTTTTACCCGAAATAGCTGATTGTAAGTCCGCCAGACTGGCGGACAGATTATGAGAAGCTTCGTCAGGCTCCCGCAGAGCACATGCCCGATGTATTAAGGACGCGGAGCCGTTTCCGCTTGCCGCCGCAACAAACATATTAAATTTTATGGATTACCCGTTTCCACCTACCGGTTATCAGGGTAATAAGGAGAATACTGGAGATTACCGGCAACCGGAACCCATTACATTAGAAGGTGGTGCGAATCATGGCAGGACATAAGCTGCTCCTTACTCTGGGAGTGCTTCTGGCAGCGGCCGGACTTAGCGGCTGCAGCAGTACAGACGGAGCGGAAGCGGACAGCGGAGCTTTTCATACCCTGGCGGAAGAGAATGCGGAAGCGCAGCAGTATTTGCCTGACGATCTGCCGATACCGGAAGGCGCGGGAATTACGTTTACCCAAGGTGAAATGGCAGAGGGGAAGAAATCCTCTATGCTGATCTATGAGACAGAGGAAAGTATGGCCGCTCTCGGAAGTACATATCAGAAATATGTAAGGGACAAGGACCTGGAACGCGGCACAGAGATTGTCGACAGCAACAACATTCTAATTAATGGCAAGGTGAGCGGTTCTTATTCGTATTCTATTATCGGCAGCAGCTCGGACTCGAAGCCCGGCGGTAATGAGATTATTGTGACGTGGATACTGAATTAATATCATTTTTACAAACGGCGGGTCCTGGAGTTATTCCGGGGCCCGCCGTTTTATTTTCCTCCCCATAAACATTTTTGCTTTTTTTAATAGATTGGATGGACAAGTTGAGAAAGAAAAGGAGTGACGGAGGGGAATTTTGGAACTGTAGGAGCGGGAGCGACCGCCTTTGTCCCCGGATTTCCACCGCGTATAGCGGTAACAATCAAGAAATCTGGGGACAACAGCGGCTGGAAGTCCAAATATTCACCGCAGTGGCGACTGGTTTTTTCTCGAAAAGTTTAAAGTTCCCGCCTTTGTCCCCGGATTTCCACCGCGTATAGCGGTAACAATCAAGAAATCTGGGGACAACAGCGGCTGGAAGTCCAAATATTCACCGCAGTGGCGACTGGTTTTTTCTCGAAAAGTTTAAAGTTCAATCCATTTAGGAGAGCAAAAATGTGATTACTTTTACAATTAATATTTCCATAACATTCCTCTGCAACAGAATTGACATTCGTAGATGAAAATAACATTAGCAGTTACCTATAGGAAAAGGGTGAATCTAATTGACAAACAGTAAATGGATCGGCGCAGCTTTGGCTTCAGCACTTCTCGTAACAGGGGGATCAGTAAGTGTTTTGGCTACAAGCAGCAGTGTGAGCGCCGCCGCCGTCAAGACATCCGCAGTCGCGGAGGGAAGTACTACATGGAGTATCAATGGTACGCCGGTTGCACTCAGCACAATCAACAGCGGTGGATATAAACTCTATTCGTTAAGCCAGGTGGCAGGGGAGCTTGGAGCAGGACTTGTGCTCGGCAGCAGCGGATTTCTATTAAATGACAGCAAGGGCCTACATAATGTACAGATTCAGGCGGGTGTGAAAAGCTATCAGGTTGATGGTGAAGCACAGGAATTTACAGTAGCACCTGTCGTTCATAACAGCAAAACCTATGTTGAACTCACGAAGCTGGTTACCGCACTTGGCGGTGAACTGCAGGCTGAAACCAGCAGTATCCTGAGCTTCGCCCGGCCGGCCGGCCAATTTGATACCCTCCACTGGAGTGCGGACGGCGGCCTGATCGCGAACCAAAGCGACGCTGAATCCACACTGCTCTATAAATTCAGCCAGGTGCCGGGCAATTATGAATGGTTCTCTTCCAACAGCAGTGCTGTGGATTATGCAGTTTCTGCGGATCAGCAGTGGGGGGTGTTCAGCGGTGAGACAGGCCTTCTGCAGCTGATCAACCTGTCCAGCGGAGTGATCACTACCCTTGGGAAAGACACCAGCGTGAAGACGGACCTCGTATGGTCCAGCGACGGCAAGACGATCTATTTCATTCAAGGCGACAAGCAGGAGAAGCTGGCGCAGATTTCTGTAGAGACCGGAGAGGTCAAAGCGCTGCTTGAGGATAAAGTGGAGAATAAATCGGAGCTTCGGGTATCGGCGGACGGCAAAACTGCCGTGTACATTGTCAATGTAACAGGCACAGCCAAGAATGATGCCGACAGTACAGAAGATTCACTGACTGTAGACTTCAGCAAAGCCGGAGAACAGCTGTACAAGCTGGATCTGGCCACCAAAGGCGCGAAGCCGGCAGCCCTGACTACTGCGCTCGACAACAAGCTGTACCCGGAGATTCTTGCGGGCGGCAGCGTAGTGTACCTGAGTGCAGATCCGGAGGGCACTGCCGTCAACACCCTGAAGTCGATTACAGCTGACGGCACCAGCACAGATATCACCTTGAGTGCTGAAGCCAACTGGTCTGCCGGAACAAGTGCAGGTCTGGTGGTTGCAGGCTTGAGTGCAGACGGCAGCACTGTAATCTACTCTATTGCAGGCGGCGCGGCTCCGGTTGAATTGTTCCGTACGGCAGAGGATGTGTCCGAGGTGTCAGTATCGAATGACGGCAGCAAAGTGGCAATTGTCAGCGACGGCAAAATCCTTGTGATTCAGAACGGCAAAGCAGTACAGCTGTCCAACTAATACTGAGCTTTCAATGCTTCACAACAACATTTATCGGCGCTGGCCGCCGGGAGGAGAAATTTTACATGAAGGTTTTCCGGAAATTAACAGTTACAGCGCTCACCGCGGTTATCGCGGTTACCGCAGCTTTTGCAGGGGTTGCCGCTGCTGCGGACAGTCTCAAGGGTAAAATCACCGTTAACGGTTCGACCGCACTGCTTCCATTGACCCTGCAGGCCGCCAAAGAATTCCAGAAGCTTCACCCTAAAGTGAAAATCGCCGCTTCAGGCAAAGGCTCCGTAACCGGACCTCAAGCCGTGAAGAAAGGCATTGCGGATATCGGCGCCTGCGACTGGGATGCCAGCATTGATGTTCCGGGCTTCAAAGCTTTTGAAGGACAGGTAGCGAACAAGGTAGCGGTCATTCCTTTTGCAACCATCGTGAACAAAAACGTCGGTGTAGACAACTTGACTACAGAACAGCTTAAAGGAATCTACTCCGGCAAAATCACAAACTGGAAGGAAGTCGGCGGAGCAGATGCCAACATCGTGGTTATCACCCGTGCCTTCGGTTCCGGTACCCGGGTCAACTATCAGGCGAAGGCACTTGCCGGCGGAGATATTGTGAAGAAAGAGAAGAACTACAAGGAAACCGGCTCCAGCGGCGACATGAAAACAGCTGTGGGCACTACTCCTAACGCTATCGGATACATCGACCTTGTCTACGTGACCGGCAGTGACATCAAAGCCGTGAAGTTCAACGGTGTGGAAGCAACTACAGACAATGTTATCAACGGTTCATACAAGATTTGGGCTTACGGCTACTACATGACCAAAGGCCAGCCTACCGGAGCTACCAAAGAATTCATCGAGTACGTACAGAGCAAGAAATTCCAGCAGGGCTCGCTCAAAAAGCTTAAATTCATTCCGATTGCGGCAATGCAATCCTAGGATTAACCATAGTACAAGGTAACAGACTGATAGGTAACAGCGGCCAGCTCCGGAGCTTCATGCGGGGTTGGCCTCTTACAGGAGGGAAAGTATGGGGGCACCGGTTCATAGCCTGACAGCACAGACACAGAAGAGCCTTGAGGAAGTTAAAGTAAATACCAGAAGACATAAGAGACATCTGCTTGGCAACACGATATCCCGTTATTATTTCCTGTTCAGTATCCTTGCGCTTTGTGTGGTGCTTGGACTAGTTATTGTATTCATCGGCAAAACGGCGCTGCTGCTGTTCGGGAGCGTCTCGCCGCTCGATTTCTTCTTCTCGTTCTACTGGACACCGGAAGAGGATGCCTTCGGCGCCGCTGCCTTTATTGTAAATACATTATCGCTTACCGCATTGACCCTGGTCATCGCTGTACCTATCTCAGTCGCTATGGCCGTGCTCTGTGCGGAGATCGCTCCCAAATGGCTGACAAGCTTCATCCGTCCGGTACTGGATCTGCTGGTCGGCATTCCTTCTATTGTATACGGCTATCTGGGCTTGACCGTACTGCTTCCCTTCCTGCGGAGAGTGAGCGGAGAGGGTCTGGGGGACGGACTGCTCGCCGCAGCCCTCGTGCTGGCGCTGATGGTCCTGCCGACCATTTGCCGGATCAGCGATGACGCCATTGTGTCCGTTCCGCGCAAATACCGTGACGCCGCATATGCGCTGGGCTCGACCCGTCTTCAGGTGATTATGCGCGTTGTGCTGCCGGCAGCGAGCCGGGGGATTATCTCGGCTGTTATTCTCGGTATGACCCGTGCGATCGGCGAGACCATGGCGGTGGTTATGGTGATCGGCAATACGCCGCAGCTGGCGAAGACCCTGTTCACGCCAACCTCCGTGCTGACCAGCAACATCGTAATGCAGATCTCTAATGTTGAGTTTGAGTCCACCTGGAACTACTCCCTGCATATGATGGCCTTCCTGCTGCTGCTCATTTCCTTTGTGCTGATTCTAATTATCCGCGTGCTGGGCCGCAAACGGAGGGATGCCTGATGAACGGATTTACTCGTACACGATATACGGCAAGGGCGCAGCGGCGCAACAAAATAGCAACCATAGGTTTCTACACACTGGGCGCTCTGGTGATGCTGCTGATTTTCTGGCTGCTGTTCACCATCTTAAGCAAAGGCCTGCCGGCGCTCCGGCCCGACTTCCTGATCAAGCAGCCGGAAGAAATGGATGCCGGCGGGGGGATCGGCCCTGTGCTTTTCAACTCCTTCTATATTCTGTTCATCTCGCTGCTGATCTCGGTTCCGATCGGGATCGGGGCAGGTATCTATATGGCGGAGTATGCGCCGGATAATGCCTTCACAGGCGCATTGCGCATCTGTGTGGAATCCCTGGCCTCAGTTCCGTCCATCGTGTTCGGCCTCATAGGCCTGGCCATCTTCGCCGAGTATTTTGGCGTCGGCCTGACGATCCTCGGCGGAGGCGTCAGCCTGGCACTGCTGAATCTGCCGATGCTGGCCCGCGTCACGGAAGAAGCCGTGCGCGCGGTCCCCGGCGAGATCCGTGAAGCCGGCTATGCACTCGGCATGACGAAGTTCCATGTCATCCGCAAGGTCGTGCTGCCGGTAGCCCTTCCGGCAATCATCACCGGCGTCTGCCTAGTGGCCGGACGCGCCTTCGGGGAATCGGCGGTTATTATCCTGACCGCCGGACTCAGCACCTCCGGCGAGATGTGGGATTTCAATCTGTTCTCGCCGGGTGAGACCCTGGCTGTACATCTGTGGTACGTGCAGTCCGAGGCGATTGTCGAGGATGCGCGGCAGATCGCGGACAAATCCGCTGCGGTGCTGGTGTTCGTAGTCCTGCTGATTAACTTTATTTTCCGCTTTCCGCTGTGGCTGGGGAACCGCCGCCGGGGGCGCTGAGACTTAGACTTGGAGCTGTATATGTGAATGACAGGCTGCCTTGCTGTGGATAATCCACGGCGGGCAGCCTGTTTGACGTGACAAGAGCAGCGGAGAGGATCGCAGCAGCCGGAGGTTTTTTTCACAGGGGAGCCTATCTATTTCCATTGCTAAAAATTATAATAATACTAGAATGAAAGCGGTTATAAGGAACAGGGGGTATGCCGAATGCCTGACCGTATGTCCGAGCAGGAACTGAATAAGCTGATTAATATGCTGGAGCTGTCGCAAGGTGACGGTGATATAGAGTTTGATATTTCATTTATGGTATCCGATGACCCGGATCATGACCACGGGGGGCGGGTGCTGGTCCGGGCTGACAAAATCTTCGTACAGGACCCGCTGCCCGGCGGTTCGCCCGCAGTGATTATGGGAGTTCTTCCGGTTAATCTATATATCAACGGCGAGCCGGTTTCCGGCCCGGCCGAGGTGACTACGGAGGATACTATAGAGTGGGAAATATCGGAGCCGCCGCTGTATTCGATTACCGTGTCGGAGGATCGTCTGTTGGCTTTTTTCACCCTCCATTCCACGAAGAAATTCTCCTGGAAGCTGAATGATCATTTCTCCGCCGGAATGGTGGAAGTAGACGCCGTGATGAATACGGAGAATGTTGTCGGAATTCTGGGCCTGAACCAGATTATTGCCGACTTTGAGCGCAGGGGGATCATTCAGAACCTGAATATCTCCGGAATTCATGCTGAACTCCAGAATCCCACTTATCAGCCAATTACCGCTGCCCAGGGCAGAGCGGCTGTGCCGGGGGAGAATGCGCATCTTGAACTGTTTTTCTCCGAGACGATTGAGAATGAATTCAGCGAGATTGAAGGCCAGGTGGATTACCGCAGCCATCTGCGTATTCCTTCCGCGATCCGCGGTGAAGTGCTGGCGCGCAAAATTCCGGTTATCGAGGGGATTCCCGGCTATGACGTATATGGAGAGATTCTATACCCTCCGCCGCCTGCAGACCTTACGATTCTCGCCAAAAATAATACAGTCCTGCTGATCGGCAATGAAATCCGCGCCCTCCGTGAAGGCCGGCCCCGGGTGACCGGTGACCGGATCAAATATTTCGACATCTGCACGTCCTACATCGTACCCGGCAATGTGAACATTAAATCCGGCAATATTGTATTCTCCGGCGATGTCATTATACGGGGCGATGTCGAGGACAATATGATCATTGAATCGCTGGGCAATGTCTATGTTGCCGGCAGCATCTATAACTCCACCATCACAGCCACCGGCAGCATTCTCGTCAAAGGCAATGTGGTGAACAGCAATCTGTACTCCGGGTATTTCGGCGTGATGTACAACCGGATCTACAACTGCTCCAAGCTGCTGATTGAAGAGACCAGGATCCTCCAGACCGCGGTCCGGATGCTGGTTCAGGCCGTCCAAGGCCGGAAGCAGAGCGTGAAGTACGGACAGGCTGTGCTGCTGCTGCTGGAGAGCAAGTTCCAGAAGATCCCGCAGCTGATCAAGGAACTGCTCTCGGTGCTGGCAACCGTTCAGGCCTCCTATCATCAGGATCTGGAGCAGACGCTGCATTTCCTGAATCTGTTCCTGAAGCCGGCCCAACTGGTGGATTATATGAGTGAAGCTTCGCTCAGCGGAGTGATCGGCATGCTGGAGGAGCTGCATATGGGTGTGGCCCGGATGCAGGAGACTAAGGTCGAGGTTAACATCGGCAAATGCCAGAACAGCACGCTGAAATCGAACGGTGACATCATCATCCACCGGGACGGGATTGTGCAGAGTGAGCTGTTCTCTTCGGGCAATATTACGTTTCTCAAAACATTCTCCGTCTGCCGCGGCTCCAAGCTGGAGGCCGGGGGCAGCATTTCTGCCTTTTATGTCGGCGGGGAGAGCGGCGCACAATCCTACCTCAAGGCCAAACAAAGTATCTCCGTCCGCAAAATGTACCTGGGCAAAGTCACCATTGACCGCTATACCGCAGACATCACCGAGCCGGTCGAGAACCTGGTCTTCGACGCCGAGAGTCTGCGGAGCATGAAGCTGTCGGCGGAGTCCGGGAGAGGGTAGTGTAATATTAGAGCGTCCTGTATGCCTTGTGGCTGCGTGGGCGCTCTTTGTTTATGTTGCAGTATGAAGTAGGGGCTAAGTGAAGGAGAACGTCAGAGTGCGGGGATGCGGTTGCGGGTGGCAGGGATGAAATTAAGTGAAGGTAAGCGGCAGGATGATGCAGGTGCAGGGAGTAACAGGCAAGATAGAAGAAGCGGTGAGGAATAAGATTAAAGCGAAGAGGGGCGCTGTTGACTGTATGCGAGGAAATAGAGTATTCAAGAATATATGCGGACTCAGATGACCTTATTTGGCGAAAAAGGCTGCTTTTCTGCACGTTGCGGACTCAGGAGCACTTATTTTGTCTTTTGGAGCTCAAAATGCGGGTGAACGGGTTACTTAACGGAATCTGAGTCCGTATAGCCTGCGGAATGGCGTGATCCGCCCAAATAAGGGCCTTCCAGTCCGCAAGGAGGCAGCCGGATCGTAACGATTCACTTGCTTGGTTATGCTATAATCTTAGGTGGAAAATTGTTGCAACTTGATGATAAGGCATGAGTAAATTGATAAGGAGGCAGGACCACTTGGGTAATCGGAAGACAAGCCGCAAGGAACTGAAACGGAAGGATTCGCCCAAAAGTCATATGAATGTAACGCTGCCGGTTCCGGAGATGCATGCGATTCTGCGGGCAGCCGATGATATCATTGCCGAAGGTGGACGTACGCTGCTGTCCAAGATCCTGAAGGGCTCGAAGGAGAAAAAGCTGCTTGAGCTCGGTCTGGACCGCAATCCCTCCTATGGATTTTACCGTGATATCACGCTTGAGCAGATTATGGAGAAAGTGGATGAATTAATTGATGCCGATTATCTGCGAACCGAGTACTCCGGCAAGCTCCCAATGATCGTGTTCACTCCGCGCGGCTGGGCGATTGAGCGGGAACGGCGGGCGGAAGAATTTCTGCGGGAATGGGATCAATGGCTTGATAACGGGATTACGCCGGTCAGCATGGAGTATTTGAAGGAACGAAACCGCGGCATGATCTTCATGTTATTGTTTAAAATCCTATGTTCAGGTGATAGGAAATACATACCGTATTTGCAGCAGTGGGAACCCATTGACTTCAACAAGGTGCAAGCCGAA
Source organism: Paenibacillus sp. IHB B 3415 (assembly GCF_000802655.2). Classification (NCBI taxonomy): domain Bacteria; kingdom Bacillati; phylum Bacillota; class Bacilli; order Caryophanales; family Paenibacillaceae; genus Paenibacillus; species Paenibacillus sp. IHB B 3415. The sequence continues at coordinate 17,425 of NZ_JUEI01000017.1, forward strand.
ATCCGGCAGGTGATCGAAGCCCTGAATGGGCGTGACCAACTGGAGGAGATGCAGTGGCATTCGCTGCTGCGGGAACGTGCACAAACACTGCTCGTACGTTCGCGCAAGCCGGTCATACTGGTATGTAAGGAATGCGGTGACCCGTTTGCTTTTGATGAGCTCTTGTTGAGCTGTTACAAGGCGGATGGGCTTCATTTTCCGGAGAAATGTTCTTATTGCAGACAGCAGGAGGAACAATCGGTATGAATAGGCTAGAGCTGCGCAAGAAAGTACAAGGAATAGTCGATGATCTCATTTCGGAGAAGGGCGTTGTCAGTCCGCTGGATGTATTCTTAAGGCTCGGGACCATTACCCCTAAGCTGGTAGAAGAATGGCGCTTCGGTAGAGTTCCTTATTTGGAACGGGTGCTTCACGGTAATCTGTCTCAATTCAGCTATATCATGTCATTACTTCGCGGGAAAGCGCGGGAGCTTGATCTGAATCCATCCTACACTGCTTATATGAGATGGGGCAAAGGCCCCAAGCGGCCGCTTCGCTTTTCGAAGTCCGGGGATCACAATATTGAAACAAACTACGCTACTCACTATGTGCTGAAGAAGCCGAATGAATCATAATGAGAGAGGGGGATGCTAATGTTTACAACTGAACAAGTAAAAGGTTATATCCTCCATCCGGAGCCGATTGTAAGCAATACCGCTTGTGTTAGAAAGGCTGAAGCAATCCGGGGATGCCGAAGCGGTTCACCTGTTCCCTGCCTATAGGTTCCCTCAGACCGAAGAGACCATCCGCGAGCTGCTGGCTTTGCACCTATCGCGTTCTATTGATAATAATACGAAATTTCATTTGCAGAACATCTTGCGTCATTGCAGTCCTGAGCAGTCCATCCCCTGTATGGAGTTAGTCGAGCAAGATCGGAGCTGGCAAAAGCTGCTGGATCAGAAGATTGGTCCACAACGATCCTTGTCCTTGCGGCGGGAAGAAGCATAAGAAGTGCTGCGGTGCGTAGATAGAACGTAGTCTTCCCGGAGACGCAGAATATTGGTGTAAGTGATATGGGAGCTAAGTTGAGAGAGGTGGGTGAGCGGTGGTTTGAGTAACATTGCGGTTAAGAGAGGCAAGACAGGATGAGCAGCGTGAAAAGTACTGATGGTGTGGAGGGTGCGTGAGCTGGTGGGGCCGCTTGCCGAATTATGCGGACTCAGATGACGCTATTTGGCGAAAAAAGGCTGCTTTTCTGCCTGATGCGGACTCAGGAGCGCTTATATTGTCTTTTGGAGCTCAAAATGCGGGGGAACGGGTTACTTAACGAAATCTGAGTCCGCATAGCCTGCGGAATGGTGTGATCCGCCCAAATAAGGGCCCTCCAGTCCGCAAGGATGCAGCTATGTGCTGGCACGGACGTCCCGGAAGGGATACAGCCCATTCGGGCTGATTGCGAAGCAGGTGCTAACGAAGCGTATGCTCGGGCGTCCCCTGCTGGCGCCAAGGGCACTCATCCCTCCGGACGCACAAACAGCCTCCCCGAAGGGAGGCTGTTCTATGACGTCCCGGAAGGGATTCGAACCCCCGACCGTGCGCTTAGAAGGCGCATGCTCTATCCAACTGAGCTACCGGGACATGGTGCCTGACTGAAAAGCAAACAAACAGCCTCCCCGAAGGGAGGCTGTTCTATGACGTCCCGGAAGGGATTCGAACCCCCGACCGTGCGCTTAGAAGGCGCATGCTCTATCCAACTGAGCTACCGGGACATGGTGCCTGACTGAAAAGCAAGCAAAAAATATGTTATCATATATAGATTATTTTTTCAACTTGTTTTTTTGAAACCGTACGGGGATATGCTATAATCTACAATTGATTAGGGTTCGGATGAAGAGGAACGGAGAAAAGGAGGTGCCCTCATGAATCAATTCAATTCCCCTGCCAAAGAGAATATCGTGCTGTTCCCGAAGACGCTGGATTATTACCAGATCCAGCTTACGGTAATGCTGGAAAGTGAACGTTACGGGGAAGCGATGGAGCTGCTGCGCTTTTTGCTGCAGTGCCAAGGACAGGAAGAGCGGCACTACGAGGAGTGGCAGTCGCTGCTGGATTGGCTGGAGGCGGCTTTTCCCTATGCCGCACAGGGTGGGGATGCGGATGGTACCCCCTCTGCAGAAGAGCAGGATCTTAAGGAAGAGGATATGGCCCGGATTCTGGCCAAATCCAAGCTGGAGGAGGACGCGGATTATCCCGATAAGCTGCTGAAGCGGGTCATGAATGAGCCGCTGTCAGAAGCGACCGTTCTGGCGCTGGAGCAGCTCTCCTACCTGGAGGGAAGCCATGTAGATGAAGCGCTGACCGGCTGGCTGCAGCAGGCTGAGGTGCATCCGCTGCTGCAGTTCCGCACGCTGCAGACGCTCCGCCGCCGCGGGGCTCAGGGGGCGGTCAGGCTGAGCCGCGGCCACGAAGCTGCTGAGGTGGAGATCGAGGCTGTGCCGCTGCAGAATGACGAGTTCCCGCCGCAGGTAAGCCAGGTGCTGGAGCGGGTGGCGGAGCAGGCCGAGGTGCATGAGCCTACGCTGTACTATTTTGCCCAGGAGCTCTGGGGGCAGTTCATCATGTCGATTTATGGAACGAAGGAATACCGCGAGCTGCTGGACGGAGAGTATTCGCTGCTGGATATTTGGGCCGGAGCCTTGCACCAGATGGTGTCGGAGAGCCTGAACGGAAACCGCAATGAAGAGGAAACACGGAGTATGTACGGGATCACGGACAGCATGCGCTTTCAATTCGAAGGGGCCTACCGTTCGCTCAAAGGATTTGTAAAGAGTTCTCTACTTGATAAATAAAGTAATGTTGTATATAATATAATGGTTATTCTGTGCGTGAATTGTATGACTTTTTTTAAGTAAACATGTAACCAATTTTGGAGGGAAAAGTATATTATGAAAGCAACCTGGGAAAAAATAGAGAAGAACCTTGGAGTTCTTGAAGTCGAAGTAGAAGCAGACCGTGTAGCTGCAGCACTCGACAAAGCTTTTAATAAAGTGGTTAAGAAAGCAAACGTACCTGGATTCCGTAAAGGTAAAGTGCCGCGGCCGATTTTCGAATCCCGTTTTGGCGTGGAAAGCCTGTACCAGGATGCCATCGACATTCTTCTTCCTGAAGCTTATGGCGAAGCCGTTGAACAAACCGACATCTTCCCTGTAGACCGTCCTGAAGTAGACATCGAGCAATTCGCCAAAGGCCAGCCGTTCATCTTCAAAGCGAAGATCACCGTGAAGCCTGAAGTGAAGCTGGGCGAGTACAAAGGTCTGGAAGTTCCTGTACAGAAGGCTGAAGTAACTGATGAAGAGCTGGATGCTGAATTGACACGTCTGCAAGAGCGTCATGCTGAGCTTGTTGTAGTTGAAGATGAAGCAGCAGTTAACGGCGACATCACTGTGATCGACTTCGACGGTTCCGTTGACGGCGTTCCTTTCGAAGGCGGACAGGCTGAGCGTCATTCCCTTGAACTGGGAAGCAACTCCTTCATTCCAGGCTTCGAAGAGCAAGTAGTTGGCATGTCCACTGGAGACTTCAAAGATGTTGAAGTTACTTTCCCTGAGGCTTACCATGCTGCTGAGCTTGCCGGCAAAGTAGCTGTATTCAAAGTGAAGCTGCACGAAATCAAACGCAAACAGCTTCCTGCACTGGATGATGAATTCGCTAAGGATGTAAGTGAATTCGACACCCTGGAAGAATACAAGGCAGATCTGAAGGCACAGCTGGAGTCCCGCAAGCAGGAAGAACTCAAAGGCGTTCGCGAAACTGCAGTAGTTGATGCAGCTGCTGCTAATGCTGAAGTTGAAATTCCTGAAGCTATGATCGCCAGTGAAGTAGAGAACATGGTTCGTGATTTCGACACCCGTCTTCGCCAGCAGGGCATGAACATGGATATGTTCCTCAGCTTCTCCGGCCAGACACGTGAAGACCTGCAGGAACAGATGAAGGGCGATGCCGAGAAGCGCGTTCGCAACAACCTTGTTCTGGAAGTCATCGCTAAGGAAGAGAAGATCGAAGTTTCCGAAGAGGAGGTTACGCAAGAGCTTGCTACTATGGCAGAAGCTTACAAACGTACTCCTGAAGAAATCCGCAGCATTCTGGCGGCCAATGGTTCCCTGAGCAGCCTGAGTGACGAAATTTCGCTGCGCAAGACTATTGAGTTCCTCGTTAGCAATAGCGTAGAAGTTGATGCTCCGGCTCCGGCTGTAGAAGCACCCGTTGAAGAAGCGGCTGCTGAAGAAGCAAGCGCTGAGTAGTCTTCTGCTGAGTAGTCTTCTTTAGAAATTTTACCTAGCACGGCCATTTCCATTAGGCCTCCATAAAGAGCAGATAAGGCACGTAAGTTTTTGTTACGTGCCTTATTTTTATCGGGGCGGACGTTATGTGAGTACATACCACGAATCAAGAATTGGCATTGCCCGCGGAATTGCGATATAATGGCATGCACATGAGCAGTGCGGCTACGAGAGCAGCAGTGAATAAATGACATCCCGCTTTGAACGTGTTAAAATATTTCTGAAACGGAAAGACTAATCTGTATAGAGAAAAGAGGTTGGTGGCATGACTCTGGTACCAATGGTTGTGGAAACGACAAGTCGGGGAGAACGCTCATACGATATCTATTCCAGATTGCTCAAGGATCGCATCATCTTCCTAAGCAGTGCAATTGACGATGATGTCGCCAATCTGGTTATTGCCCAGTTATTGTTCCTGGCAGCAGATGACCCCGAAAAAGACATTCACTTGTACCTCAACTCGCCCGGTGGTTCTGTCACAGCCGGCATGGGTATATATGATACGATGCAATATATCAAACCGGATGTTTCAACGATTTGTGTAGGGATGGCTGCCAGTATGGGATCATTGCTCCTTACAGCTGGAGCGCCTGGCAAGAGATTTGCGCTGACCAACAGCGAAGTTATGATTCATCAACCGCTTGGCGGCGTTCAGGGGCAGGCATCCGATATCTGGATCCATACCGACTGGATTCTGAAGACGAAGGCGAAGCTGAATCAGATTTATGTAGAGCGCACAGGTCAGCCCCTTGACAAAATCGAACGGGATACGGACCGCGATAACTTCATGAGCGCGGAAGAAGCGAAGGAATACGGGCTCATTGACCAGGTACTCTCTTCACCGATCATATCTTAAAGGGGTGGTAAGATGTTTAAATTTAATGATGAAAAAGGGCAACTGAAATGTTCTTTTTGCGGCAAATCACAAGAGCAGGTTCGTAAGCTCGTAGCGGGACCTGGCGTTTATATATGTGACGAATGCATCGAGCTGTGCACAGAGATTGTGGAAGAGGAGCTCGGTCACGAAGAAGAACTGGATATGAAGGATATTCCGAAACCGAAGGAAATCCGTGATATTCTGGACCAATATGTAATCGGCCAGGATCAAGCGAAGAAATCGCTCTCCGTTGCCGTATACAATCACTACAAGCGTGTGAACAGCCAGAGCAAGATTGAAGATGTTGAGCTGACGAAGAGCAACATCCTGCTGCTCGGACCTACAGGCTCCGGTAAGACCCTCTTGGCGCAGACGATGGCGAAGATCATCAACGTTCCTTTTGCCATTGCAGATGCCACTTCCCTTACGGAAGCAGGTTATGTCGGTGAAGATGTTGAGAACATTCTCCTGAAGCTGATTCAAGCGGCTGATTATGATGTGGAGAAGGCCGAACGCGGCATTATCTATATAGACGAAATTGACAAGGTAGCACGCAAATCCGAGAACCCGTCCATTACCCGTGACGTTTCCGGTGAAGGCGTACAGCAGGCTCTGCTGAAGATTCTGGAAGGTACTGTAGCTTCTGTTCCACCGCAAGGCGGACGTAAGCATCCTCATCAGGAATTCATCCAGATCGATACCACGAACATTCTGTTTATCGTAGGCGGTGCCTTTGACGGACTGGAGCAAATGATCAAACGCCGTATCGGCAAAAAAGTCATTGGCTTCAACGCAGGGGCTGAAGGTCAGAAGGACCTGAAAGCCGGCGAATACCTCTCCATGGTATTGCCTGAGGATCTGCTCAAGTTCGGCCTCATTCCTGAGTTTGTCGGCCGTCTGCCGGTCATCTCGACCTTGGAGCCGCTTGATGAGAACACACTGGTACGTATCCTCTCCGAGCCGAAGAATGCGCTCGTGAAGCAGTACATTAAGCTGCTTGAGATGGATAATGTAGCGCTGAAGTTTGAGCCGCTTGCCCTGGAAGCTATTGCCAAGGAAGCGATCAAACGCAACACCGGTGCCCGCGGACTGCGTGCAATTATCGAGAGCATTATGCTCGACGTGATGTATGAGGTTCCTTCGCGTGATGACATCAAGGATTGTGTCATTACCGAGAAGGTTGTCCAGGAGAAGTCCCTGCCGGAGCTTAGTCTCAAGAAAGACAAGAAAAAAGAAGAAAGTGCGTAAGCAATGAGTAATCATCTGCTTAGTGCAGCTTAACAATACAATTCAGGGTCTCCACTTTCTCCCGCACACCCCGCAGTACCTGCGGGAGCGGAGAGGGTGGAGCTTTGATCGTTATGGGGGAGAAAACCATGTTCTTGAGACACCAGACCCGTCCCGTCAATGTCGGCGGGGTTATTATTGGGGGAAACAACGAGGTTGCTATCCAAAGCATGTGTACGACCAAAACCGCCGATGTGGAAGCGACCGTAGCCGAGATTCTACGGCTGGAGGAAGCCGGATGCCAGCTTGTGCGTGTGACGGTCAATAATGAAGAAGCGGCGGCGGCAATTAAGGAAATCAAGAAACAGATTCATATCCCGCTGGTAGCGGATATTCATTTCAACTATAAGCTGGCCCTGCTGGCGATTGAGAACGGCATCGACAAGGTGCGGATCAATCCCGGCAATATTGGACGCCGCGATAAGGTAGAAGCTGTAGTTAAAGCCTGCAAGGACAAGGGGATTCCAATCCGTATCGGGGTGAACGCCGGTTCCCTGGAGACGCATTTGCTGGAGAAATACGGCTATCCTACACCGGAAGCTATGGTCGAGAGTGCCCTGTACCATATCGGGATTCTCGAAGAGCTGGATTTCCATGATATTATCGTATCGCTGAAGGCATCCGATGTGCCGATGGCCATTGAAGCCTACCGCAAGGCGGCGGAGGTTATCCCATACCCGCTGCATCTGGGGATCACCGAGTCCGGTACGCTGTTCGCGGGAACCGTGAAGAGCTCCGCCGGGATTGGTGCACTGCTCTCCATGGGAATCGGCAGCACGGTACGTATCTCCCTGAGTGCTGATCCGGTAGAAGAGGTTAAGGTGGCACGTGAGCTGCTCAAGACCTTTGGCCTGATCTCGAACGCTGCTACACTGATCTCCTGCCCGACCTGCGGACGCCTGGACATTGATCTCTTCTCTATCGCCAATGAAGTAGAAGAGTACATCTCCAAGCTGAAGGTGCCGATTAAGGTATCTGTACTGGGCTGCGCTGTGAACGGACCGGGTGAAGCAAGGGAAGCCGATATCGGCATCGCCGGCGCACGCGGGGAGGGTCTGCTGTTCCGCTACGGCAAGATGATCCGTAAGGTTCCTGAGGCGGAGCTGGTCTCCGAGCTGAAGAAGGAAATTGACATCATTGTGGCCCATTTTGAAGAAACGGGTGAGATTCCCGGCCGCAAGCATGCGGGACTGGCTCCGGCGGTAGTTGTTGGCAACCCTGAGGGCAGCAATTAACTGAACTGATTCTATCGCATCCTATCCTAATAGCAACTATGTTTATATACATGAAGCGCCCCGCTGCAGATGTCTGGTTCGATCAGACGTGTGCGGCGGGGCGCTTTTTAGGTGCGTCTTCGGCGGAGAGTCCTTTCCAGCTGGTTAACCAAATAGAGCAGGAACGGAATCAGTATCAGGAAGATAAAGGCGAATCCCCCCCACACCTTGGCAATGACCTCGTTGACATATACGGTGTTGATATATGTATTCCAGGCGATGATGAGGAACAATACGGCCAGCGGGTAGATCAGATGATTGGGAGCTTTAAGCTGGAACACGGTTTGGATACCTTTCAATATGGAGAGGTAGAGCAGTGAGATTTTGATGAAAAAGGTTAATATCCAGATGGTGATCAGTATCCCCTCGACGCGCTGCAGAATGTTCCCGATATTGATCGTTTTGGCTAGAGCGTAAGCCGGGAACGTATTGTTCTCCGTCTGTTCAATGCCCAGGATGAGGATGCTGAGCAGTACAATAAGAAGAAGCACGGCGCCGCCTGTAACCGTTCCCCACAGAAAGGCCTTCTCTCCGCTTTTTTGCTTGTTCACCAGGGGCACGAAGGTCATGAGCACAATAAGCTCCTGGAACATGGCCGACTGGAAGCCGGCTTGAAGGACAGGACTCCAGCCATCCTCTAGTATAGGTTTGATATGATTCCAATCAATTTGCGGACTCAGCGTTAGAACCAGAATCAGGAACAGGAACACCACCCAGGGAAACATCAGCTCTCCCACTCTGGCGAGTACGATAATCCCCAGATTTGCACTCATAACAGCGGCAAGCAGAAATATGATCTGGATCGCCTCAATCGGCGTTTCCGGCATGATCTCACTGGACATGAAGAATCCGAGGTCACCCAGCAAAGTGCCGGTGAGAATCAGAAAAAAGAACAGATACAGCAGCGAGATTAATTTACCCAGCCATTTCCCGCAGATAGCTTCATGAATCTCGAAGATATTCTTGCCGGGATGAAGCCGGGCAGTGAATATATACAGCAGCACCATGACCAGATTGAGAGCAAGGCTGCATAACGAGGCAATCCAGGCGTCTTCTCTGGCTGTATTCGCCAGTCCGCTCGGGATGACCAGAATTGAGGTCCCGATGGTTAAACCAAATGTAAGAATATAGAACTGCCTTGGAGCAATGCCTGTGCGGCTCTTCACCTCCGGCTCACATCCTTTCTCGTTATTATGTTCAGGACAATAGCTCCATAACGCTGCGTACCCAGTCGAGCGGTCTAAGCTGAGGCCAATCTGCCCAATCCGCGAGAGTAACCATCACGGTTAGCACCCAGATTCCGTAGAATGCAGCGGCATCACGTGCAGAACGCAGCCTTATGATGCCGGGTGTCTTGAGGAAGAGTACAAGCAGCAGGAAGAACAGTAACAGCAGACTCCAGTTCATTTCTCCTCAATCTCCCTTTTGAGTGGCTGTATAACAGAGCCAATCCGCCGGACCGTAACCTTGGATTGAACATCAATCTTGACGGTTTGGAAGCTGTCCTCCCAATGCTCACGGTAGTCTTTCCACAGATGGGGATACTTCCGGTGCAGCGCTTCCCCGAAGCCGAAGATATCACTATTATATTGCTGCTGGATGGTCCGGATATCGCGGGCCATCTTAATATTGTATTTGTTCTGCAGCGCCTCCTCAATAGCCTGAATGCTGGACGGCTTGTTCAGATCAAGCGTACCTTCCACCGTTGTCAGATCCGCTTCGATGTTGAGCTTAACGAGGAATTCAGGTTGGTCCTGATCATTAAGCCTGATGTCCAGTGAGGTATCTGCCCGTGACACGGTGAAGCCTACAGTACCTCCGCCGGGGCTGGTTATATTCCCGACGGTTGTGTCCACATCAGCCAGCACATAATTCACACTCTTGCTAAGTGTTTCATCCAGCCACCCGACAAGCTTGTCTTTTTTGAACACAGCGATTCCGGCATGCTGAATCAGGGTCTTCGGACGAATGCTCTGTACATTCCGGGGCGAATCTCCCTCTTCCACATCCCCTTGCAGCTGCACCCCCGACATTATGGGGTTAGAGCCGCCGCGCTCCAGCTCGGTAATGAATTGCTGGAGAGTGACCTTTCCGGTAGCAGCCCATTTCTTATGGGCGACCAGAATCGATGAATACAGGGAATTTGCCGGAATATGCTCGAAGGGGATGAGGATCTCCAGGATATCCGCAGCCTTCCTATTCTTGGCTACCAGCAGGTAGAAGTCGTTGCGCAGCTGATGATCACGTGAGATGAAGTCCAATGCATCACTGACCCCGCTGCGGGCAAGTGCCTCTCCGACTACAAGTACACGGATATGGGCCAGATACGGTATCCTGGGAGCCACACTCAGCATCCGCTGCAGCGCTTCAGGGACTGTCCGGCCAACACATTTGTAGGTGACAACGGGAAGACTTCCGGAGGAGCCCTTTTGGGTGCCGGTCTCGCTGGGATTCATAATCTGGGCAGATACCGCATACCCTTCCGGGTCCAGATCAATGCCGAGTGCCATGACGAGCGCCAGATCATTTAATTCTTTGCGGCTCCAGCAGCCGGTAAGCGAAGCGAGGCATAGAACCAGAAGGAGGGTTAAGGCGCGTCTTCCCCACATAAGGCAGCGCTCCTTTCGTTATAGATTCACGGCTGGGCAAATTCTAGTTTCGTCCGAAAAACTTCTTCATACTGCGCCGCGAGACGCGGATGAAGGTATCCCGCTGGCTCTGCCAGCGTATAGGTGCGAAGGAGGTCATGTAAGGGACGCCCACCGATTCCAGGCTGCACAGATGCAGACCCAGAATAATCATCGCGATAATCATCCCGTACAGGCCGAAGGAAGCGGCAATCGCCATCAGCACAAAACGCAGCATCCGCACAGAAATGCCGACATTGAAGGCCGGTAATGCGAAATTGGCGATTGCTGTGATGGACACCACGATGACCATGGCTGCTGAAACCAGCCCCGCATCGACCGCGGCCTGACCGATAACCAGGGTTCCGACGATGGACACGGACTGGCCGATGGATTTGGGCAGCCGGATACCGGCCTCGCGCAGAATCTCGAAGGTGATCTCCATGATGAAGGCTTCAAGGAATGCCGGAAAAGGAATCCCCTCGCGCTGCCCGATCAGACTGATCAGCAGTGTAGTCGGAATCATCTCCTGATGAAAAGTAGTGATGGCGATATAGAAGGAAGGGGTTAGCAGAGCAATGGCAAAACAAAAAAATCGCAGCAGACGCACCAGACTGGCGAAATCGCTCCGCTGGTAATAGTCCTCACTGGATTGAAAAAATTGCACCAGCAGTGCGGGAACCACGAGTACAAACGGAGTCCCTTCCACCAGAATGGCGATCCGGCCTTCCAGCAGTGCCGAAGCGGTGACATCCGGACGCTCTGTATTATAGACGGTCGGGAAAGGGCTATAGCGCTTGTCCTGAATCATCTCCTCGATGTAATTGCTCTCCAGTACGCTATCCAGCCTGGCATTATCCAGCCGTCTGCGCAGCTCCTCCAGCACGACGGGATCGGCATTGCCTTCAATGTACATCACCGCGACATCCGTCTGGGTCTGCTCCCCCAGCTTGCGTGACTCGATCCGCAGCTTCGGGTTCTGGATGCGCCTGCGGACCAGAGCGGTATTCTCCCGCAGGGATTCGGTGAAGCCCTCGCGCGGGCCCCGTACCACCGACTGGGAGCTGGCATCTTCTACCGCGCGCTGCTTAAGCGCCGCAGTGCCGGCAGACAGCGCCGTAACACTGCCTTCAATGAAGAGAATCGTGTTGCCGGCCAGAATTTCCGTTTCAACCTCTGTATAGTTGCTGATCTCCCCAACTTTGCCCAGGGTAAGCGTCCGTTCCTGCAGCAGCTCGAGGCATGTTACCGGCGTGAATTCGTCCAGTTCATGGAACAGGCCGGCATCCTCGTGAATCGCTTGAATGAGAGACTGCGGATCAGACAAGCCTTCAATAAAGACAAGCACAGCGGGCAAAGGGCCAAGTGTAATGAACCGGTAGATGATATCTGTACTTTTGCCCAGGCGGACTTGCATTCCCTCTATAAAAACGGACAGAGATTCCGGCAGCTTCTCCTGCGGCGATCCTGCATTTTCCAGCTGCGTCATGTGCATTCGCCTCCTGTTATCCGGTATAGTCTTTCCGTTTATGGGAATCGTATGCAATCTGCGGGCCGGGAAGGGTGCTGGCGGCTTCTGTTTTTTTGGCACAGGCGTTTACGAATGATTGAAACGGCTATACTACCTAGTAGTAGTTAAATACTGGACAGGCAGACGGAAGGAAACAGGAGGGTGTGCTATGCAACTAAGTATATTGCTGATGATCGTGCAGCTCTTTTTCGCGCTGGTCATCGGCGTTTATTTTTGGAATCTGCTGCGTGGACAGAAGACCAACAAGACGGCGGTAGACCGGGAATCGCGCAAGGAGCTGGATAAGCTGCGCAAGATGCGGATGATCTCTCTGACCAAGCCGCTCTCAGAAAAAACACGTCCGGCCTCCATCGATGATATCGTTGGACAGAAGGACGGGCTGCGCGCACTTAAGGCCGCGCTCTGCAGTGCCAATCCGCAGCATGTTATTATCTACGGGCCGCCAGGTGTAGGCAAGACAGCCGCTGCGCGTGTTGTCATGGAGGAAGCGAAGAAGAATGCGCTGTCCCCGTTCAAGCGCGATGCCAAATTCACAGAGATCGATGCCACTACTGCGCGCTTCGATGAGCGCGGGATTGCCGATCCGCTCATCGGCTCGGTGCATGATCCAATCTATCAGGGTGCGGGGGCCATGGGGGTGGCCGGAGTTCCGCAGCCGAAGCCGGGAGCGGTAACTAAGGCGCATGGCGGGATTCTGTTCCTGGATGAGATCGGGGAGCTGCATCCGATTCAGATGAACAAGCTGCTGAAGGTGCTGGAGGACCGCAAGGTGCTGCTGGAGAGTGCGTACTATAATTCAGAAGACAGCAACACGCCGGCGTATATCCATGATATCTTCCAGAATGGCCTGCCCGCCGATTTCCGGCTGGTTGGTGCAACGACACGTTCGCCGGATGAAATCTCGCCTGCGCTCCGTTCGCGCTGCATGGAGATCTATTTCCGGCCGCTGCTGCCGGAGGAGATTGCGGTGATCGGACGGGATGCCGTCCAGAAGGTCGGGCTGAAGCCAAGCCCCGAAGCGGTGGAAGTGGTGCAGCAATATGCCACGAACGGCCGGGAGGCCGTGAATATGATCCAGCTGGCCGCCGGATTGGCCCTGACCGAAGGCCGGGATACCCTGAGCGCTGCCGAAGTGGAATGGGTCGCGGGCAGCAGCCAGCTGCCGCTGCGGACGGAGCGGAAGATTCCAACGTCTCCGCAGATCGGGCTGGTTAACGGCCTTGCCGTCTACGGTCCGGGCATGGGTACGCTGCTGGAGATCGAAGTCTCCGCCGCACCAGCTGTTAATGGACAAGGCAGACTGAATATAACCGGTGTAGTCGATGAAGAGGAGCTGCGCGGCGGCTCACGGACGACCCGGCGCAAGAGTATGGCCAGAGGCTCCATCGAGAATGTGCTGACCGTACTGCGTACGATGAAGCTGGACCCGGACCACTACGACCTGCACATTAACTTCCCCGGCGGTACGCCGATTGACGGCCCGTCCGCCGGAGTAGCCATGGCGGTCGCTATCGTCTCCGCCATCCGGCAGCTGCCGGTGGACAACACGGTAGCGATTACCGGGGAGATCGGCATCCACGGCCGTGTGAAGCCGGTCGGCGGCGTGGTCGCCAAGGTCGAGGCGGCTTTCCAGGCCGGTGCAACCACCGTGCTGATCCCTAAGGAGAACTGGCAGTCGCTGTTCGCCGACCTCGGCCCCCTGCGGGTCATCCCGATGGACACCGTCGAAGAAGTCTTCCGCCATCTGTTCGGCACGGATACGGCAGACGTGAGAATGCCGGCCGTGTCGGGCGAGACCTTCTCTTCGGCGCCTTCCCTACTGAAGGCGGATGCTTCGGGGGAGAGCTTGCCGGGATAGCACTAGTCTATATGAAGAGGTCCCTCAGATCATATACTGGGGGACCTTTTTTTTGCGTAACTTGCTGAAACGGTACCGTCCTTTGGAGGACGGCGGAGCTGTTTCAGCTTGTTCGTTATGTAATGATTCCTGAGCCTTAGGGACCGTAAGGCCGCTTTTTTAGCGAAAGGGGGACTTGGCACGGGGCTAACGGACCGGATGCAGCTAGCCCGGAAATAGATGGACTATCTACACTTGCTGAGGAACGATTAAACCCTTCGGAAACAGCAGTTGGATAAACAGCACTTAAATTATCGCCTTTCACTCAAACTAGCTAAATCACCCGAATTAAATGTTGTTTTTCCACTTGCTTGCTCCCGATCCGCCGAAATCAACAAATTAAGATACCTTTATCCACTTGCTTGTGGCATCAGTCCGTATCCCCGCGGCATTCTCCCCTTTTGTCCGCAGAATGTAGCTCTTGGGGTCCCCCCCCCCGTAAAGTATTTGATTGATTCAACGTCCAAGCTAAAGCACGACTTTGCGGGCCGTCTCCACTTGGTAAAGAGATCAAGTTCTTGAGAAGAAGTGCTGACATTCCTCCGCCCGAAATGATATAATGAATAGATCAGTGTGTGGAGATATTAGTCTTTGATAGACTAAAAATATATGTCTCAGGATACGTCTGCCATCTGAAATACTATTTTTTATGGAGCTGACGTACATGCACGGAGAAACAAGACTGCCCAGAAACGCCAAAGAAGGTTTATTATTTTTGTTAATTGTTTCAATCATTTCAGTAAATACGATTGCTCCTCTTATCGTAGGGCTGGAGCTCGGATTCAGCAAGGAAGTGTACCTGGATACACTGAAGATCCTTCCATTCATGTGGGTAATCGTAGTTCTGCTGGTACGGCTGGTGGCCGGACCTATTGTCCGCAAAGTGCTGCCGAAATTCACAGGCCAAACCGACGGATTTAATGCCAGGGTTCTCCTGAATATTATTTTGAATGTTACAGTATTATCGATTTCAATGTCGGTTATCGGCACATGGGTTGGAACGGGACATGTAAGTCTGGAGCCCATCAGAAACTTCCTTCATATCTGGCCAAGAAGCTTTGGGATAGCCTTCTGGATTGAACTGCTGGTTGCGCAGCCGATCGCAAGATTGGCAATGAAGACGTTGCATGCAAGGCAGGACCGTAAGGTACAAAGTGTAAATGCGTAATCAGGGCTAATCGTCCAAAATAACAATACATTCGGGGAACGTCCATGCCGGGCGTTCTTTTCTTTTAATTAACCAGGCAGCCTTTAAGTAAAGGCAACGGCATAGTACACTTAAGTTCAGCGAATACTAAAAGACGACTGCGCCACAGCATTTGCCGCGGCACAAGGCTTGTTGGTGTTTTCATGCCGCTTTTGTTAGAATGAATGCATATGACACTACTTATGAACCATGGGAGGTGCGAAAGCGATGATACAAAGCAAATCGAAAGGTCGTCGTTTTCCTTTATTACCGCTTAGAGGTCTTCTTGTATATCCCAGCATGGTTCTGCATTTAGATGTAGGCCGCGAGAAGTCAGTCCGGGCACTGGAAAAAGCTATGGTTGAAGATAACCTGATTCTCCTCTGCTCCCAGTCGGAAGTGAATATAGAGGAACCGGGACAAGAAGATATTTTCCGGGTGGGTACAGTTGCGAATGTGCGGCAGATGCTGAAGCTTCCCAACGGCACGATCCGTGTGCTGGTGGAGGGCGTGGAGCGGGCCGAGATTATTCATTATACGGATAACGAGGAGTACTACGAGGTAATGGCGCGTGAGCTGCCGGAGCAGGAGGATGTCGATCAGGAGAGCGATGCCCTCATGCGTACCGTGCTAAGCCAGTTCGAGCATTACATCACCTTGTCGAAGAAGGTTACTCCCGAGACGCTGGCCGCTGTCTCCGATATTGAAGAGCCGGGCCGGCTGGCCGACGTGATCACCAGTCATCTGGCGCTGAAGATTAAGGAGAAGCAGGAGATTCTGGAGACCATTGACGTCAGCAAACGTCTGGAGAAGCTGCTCGATATCCTTAATAATGAGCGTGAAGTGCTGGAGCTGGAACGCAAGATTAGCCAGCGCGTGAAGAAGCAGATGGAGAAGACCCAGAAGGAGTATTACCTGCGCGAACAGATGAAAGCGATCCAGAAGGAGCTTGGCGAGAAGGAAGGCCGGGCAGGCGAAGCGGATGAGCTGCGCGCCCAGATGGAAGAGAAGAAGCTGCCGGAGCGTGTGCAGGAGAAGATTGAGAAGGAAATCGACCGCCTGGAGAAAATGCCGGCAAGCTCGGCCGAAGGCAGCGTCATCCGCAACTATGTGGATTGGCTGCTGGGTCTGCCGTGGAGCGAAGCAACCGAAGATGATCTGGATATCAAGAAGGCGGAGCAGGTGCTGGATGCAGACCACTACGGTCTGGAGAAGCCGAAGGAACGCGTACTGGAATATCTGGCTGTACAGAAGCTGGTCAAGAGTCTGAAGGGTCCGATTCTGTGTCTGGTAGGTCCTCCGGGCGTTGGTAAAACCTCGCTCGCCCGCTCCATCGCCCGCTCGCTGAACCGTAAGTTCGTCCGCATCTCGCTGGGCGGCGTACGGGATGAAGCGGAGATTCGTGGTCACCGCCGTACCTATGTCGGTGCTATGCCGGGTCGTATTATTCAGGGGATGAAGACTGCGGGCAGCATCAACCCGGTCTTCCTGCTGGATGAGATCGACAAGATGGCAGCGGACTTCCGCGGCGATCCGTCGGCGGCTCTGCTGGAGGTGCTTGACCCTGAACAGAACAATACGTTCAGCGATCACTTCGTAGAGCTGCCGTTCGATCTCTCGAATGTCATGTTCGTAACGACAGCGAATGCCGTGCATAATATTCCGCGTCCATTACTGGACCGTATGGAGATGCTGTTCATTCCGGGGTATACGGAGCTGGAGAAGCTGCAGATTGCCAGCCGCTATCTGCTGCCGAAGCAGCGCAAGAACCACGGCTTGGAAGATGAGCAATTATCCATTGAGGATGATACGCTGCTGAAGATTGTCCGCGAGTACACCCGGGAATCCGGGGTGCGGAACCTGGAGCAGCAGATTGCTGCCCTATGCCGCAAAGCCGCCAAGCAGATTGTTTCGGAAGAGAAAGAACGCGTAAGCATTCTTCCGGAAGAGATCAAGGATTATCTGGGCGCTTCCAAGTACCGCTATGGAATGGCGGAGCTGGAGGATCAGATCGGCACCGTAACCGGGCTGGCCTGGACCGAGGTTGGCGGCGACACGCTGCTGATCGAAGTAACGGTTGTGCAAGGTACGGGCAAGCTGACGCTGACCGGACAGCTGGGCGATGTGATGAAGGAGTCGGCGCAGGCCGCCTTCAGCTATACCCGCTCTAAGGCGGAGGAGCTGGGACTGGCACCGGATTTCCATGAGAAGAACGATATTCATATCCACATTCCTGAAGGTGCGATCCCCAAAGACGGTCCGTCCGCAGGGATTACGATTGCAACAGCACTGATCTCCGCCCTGACGAAACGTTATGTCTCGAAGACTGTGGCGATGACCGGCGAGATTACGCTGCGCGGGCGTGTGCTGCCGATCGGGGGCCTCAAGGAGAAATCACTGGCTGCCCACCGTGCAGGCTACAAGAAGATCCTCATCCCTAAGGACAACGAGCGTGACCTTAAGGATATTCCCGAGAGTGTCCTGAACGATGTGGAGTTTGTGCCGGTAGCCCATATGGATGAGGTGCTGAAGCATGCACTTGTGGATCATGAGGCCGTCAGCGGCAGAGACACAGATACGGATACAGAAATAAGTATTGAAGCGCCAAGTAGTGTGCATTAGAAAGGAAGTCCTATGAAAGTTAACAATGCCGAATTTGTGATCAGTGCCGTGGGCCCTGATCAGTACCCTGAGGATGCCTTGCCGGAGATTGCTCTGGCAGGGCGCTCCAATGTAGGGAAGTCATCTCTGATTAACCGCATGATCAACCGCAAGAATCTTGCCCGCACCAGTTCTACACCGGGTAAGACACAGCATATGAACTATTATCGCATTAATGAAAGTATGTATTTCGTCGACTTTCCGGGTTACGGCTACGCCAAGGTCTCCAAGACACAGCGCGCCTCCTGGGGCAAAATGGTTGAGAAATACATGTCTGAGCGCGAAACGCTGAAGATGGTCCTGCTCGTTGTAGACCTTCGTCATCCGCCAACCGGCAATGACAAGATGATGTTCGACTGGCTGAAGCACTATGATCTGCCGCTCTGTGTAGTGGCAACCAAGGCGGATAAGATTCCGAAGACCCGCTGGCCGAAGCATATCAAAGTGATGAAGCAAGAGCTCGGTGTGCTGCCGGGTGATAACTTCATTGCCTATTCTTCAGAAATTGGACTTGGCAAAGACGAACTATGGGAACTTATCGATAGACATACTCTTCCTACCGAAGAAGAACCTCCGGCAGAACCGGACGATCAGGATTCCGGGGATGAACCACAGCACGAAGACTCTTCTGAGACTTAAGGGTTTGTCATAGAATTGAGGGATGGTTATGGCTCAGCGTCTGGCTATGGAATATGTGAATGCAACAATGCAAATGACCGAATTTCAGCTGAACCAGTTTCTGCTTACCGCCGATACCAGCTATATCAGTCACCGCGTGAAGATCCTTGGCGCGGGTGAACAGGAGATTGTGCTGGAGGAGGCCGGGGGTGAGGAGGTACATCTGTCTTTTGAACGCAAAGGCGGCATCTATATTGGTTCCTTGTCCTGCAGGGTAGTGAATCCTCATCTGATCAATGCGGTCCGTAAGCTCTTCTTCATGTATAAGGGCACGGGAACCGTGAACCGGATTTATAAGGAATTAACCATGATGTATTACTATGAGGGCGGCTCGGTGCGCCGGATCTCGGAAGTGAGACCCGGCGGCACCAAGCTGATCTATCAGCACAAATATTCATTAGTAGAGATGATGTCTATTTACAAGCTGCAGACGGTAGAGCAGGAGATAGAGCAGGAGCGCTGGAAGATTAATAGCCTGCTGGATCTCCGCAATACTTGTCAGCATGAAGCGGCCATCCGTGAAGTAGACGAACAGCTTAGGCTGGCAACTTATCGGCTGTTTCAATTAGAAGCTTAACGAAATTTATTTTAAAATTTAGCAATCATTTCCTAGTGAAATGGTTGTATTTTTTTACGTAAACTATACATATCTTCTCGAAAAGGACCGATAAACTACATATGATAGATATCCATAGCCACATTCTACCCTTCATAGATGACGGAGCCGCTGATATTGACGCCGCTCTCGCCATGGCGCAAGACGCCCATAACGATGGTATTACCACTGTAGTTGCTACGCCTCATCATGCGAACGGAGTCTATATGAATCCGGCTCCGGATATTGAAGCAGCTGTGCGGCTGCTGAATGAGAAGCTTCAAGAAGCGGGCAATCCGCTTCAGGTGCTGCCCGGACAGGAGATTCGTATCTACGGCGATCTGCTGGATGATCTTGAGAAGGGACAACTGCTGACGCTTGCCGGTTCCAGATACATTCTGCTGGAGATGCCCTCTTCGCGGGTGCCGCGTAATATGGAGGAGACCTGCCATGAGCTGATCATCCAAGGCTATGTACCGGTAATCGCCCATCCGGAGCGTAATGCCGAGGTTGCCGAGAATCCGTCCAAGCTGGAGCGGTTAACTGAACTGGGAGCACTGGGACAGCTGACGGCGCAGAGTCTTGCCGGGACCTTCGGGAGTAAGCTGCAGAAGCTGTCACTAGACTTGTGCCGGCGGGGGACTATACATGTGATTGCATCAGATGCGCATGATTCTAGTAATCGTCCGTTTGGTTTAAGCGAGGCTTACGAAGTCGTGAAGAAACATTTGGGAAATGAGACATTCGACTTTTTTCTACACAATGCGCGTAGAATTGCTGCTAATGAGGAGATTATTCGAGTTAATCCTGTTCAATCCAACAGCAAACTTCATAGATTGTTCGGATTTTTTTCTCGTAAGGGATGACCTTCCTAGTTTTTAATGGTAGAATGGGTATTACTGGATTAAAGCTATAATATTTATAAAAATACATACAATGAGGTGGATGACAAGTGACTTTGAAGAAAAAATTGGCAGTATCTACACTAGCAGTAAGCATGGCGGCGGCATCCGTTGCCGGATTGCCCCTAAGCAGTATTCTTGGACAATCTGGAATCGTGGGTACAGCTTCTGCAGCGAGTGCAAACTATGACGCTTTGAAAGCCCGTGCCAATCTGTTGTACGGCAAATTAAGTGATGCATCCAAGCAGACACTCCGTGAGTTCCGCGCAGAGCTCCAGTCGGTATCCCGTACCGAACTTGAAACTGCCCTTGCACCGATTCTGGATCATGTTACTCTCACTTCTACAGAGAAGACAACATTGTTTGATTTCTATCTAGAGGTAGTAGGTTCTTACTACAATCCTGATGTAACAGCGATTACAGATATTCTGGAATCACCGAATTATCCTGCTTATCAGGCGCTGGTGAAGAATATTGGTGAACAAGCCGGTATTACAGATCTGACTGTCGGCAAAGTATATAATTTCATTTCTGTAGTTGAGCAGAAGGAAATTGCAGCCTTCAAAGGAGCAAACCTGGCGGATCTGTATGCAGCAGCCAAAAATCCAAGCAGCGCATTGGCAGTTCAAGCGAAGAATATTGCGCTCAATACTAATGTAGTAGCAGGAACAGATTACACACTGAAGGCTGCGCTTCTGGAACTTGGCGTTGATGCTAACCTCGCATCCACACTGAAGACTAATCTGGAAGCTATTCCATCTGTTACAAAAGCTAAAGACGCAGCCGTAATCCTTGCAGCCGCTTACTATGACGTTTATCTTAAGTCTGGTGCAGTTGTTGATCCTGGTACTGGTTCTGGCGGCGGTGGCGGTAGCTCGACAGTAACAACTCCGGTTACGCCAATAGTAACAGCGGCAGGAATTTATGATGTATCCAAGCTGGTCACTATTGTTGGAGATAAAGCTACCTTGAAGCTGGTGGATGCTGACGTACTGAAAGCATTTGATGCTCTGGTTGCTGCTAATGCCGGTAAGACAGGTCTTACACTTACCCTGAACCTGGGTACAGTGAATGCTGCAACAGTGGAAGTTCCATTGTCCAAAGCAATCATCGAAGCTGCTAAGGCTAAAGGTATTGCTAATATCGCTATTACCTTCAACGGCTTGACCGTAACGATTCCAGTGGGCCAATTCAGTGAAGCTATTACACTTACAGCATCGACAATTGCTGATTCTACAGTGACTTCGATTTCCAGCCTGAAACTGGCATCCAGCGTGTATGAATTTGATCTGACTGTAGGCGGCGTTGCAACAACAACCCTCCAGCAGCCAATCATTATTAAACTGCCATTGAAGAATACAACTGGCCTTGACAAAGAATTGCTCTCCGTTACGAAGATTGTATATAGTGCTCTTCAATTCCAGGGTGGTGTTGTAGACGGTGAATATATCACTGAACCACGTGATACCTTCTCTTCCTACGCAGTAGTGGAGAACAAAGTAAGCTTCAAAGACACTGCAAGTGTACAGGCTTGGGCGGGAAGACAAATTGCCGTTGTAGCTGCCAAGGGCGCAATTGAAGGCGTGGGTAACGGCAACTTTGCTCCGAAGAGCAATGTGACCCGTGCAGAATTTGCCAAGATGCTGATTCGTGCATTGAACCTAGAGAACAACTCCGCTAAGCAGAGCTTCAACGATGTAAGCTCTACTTCTTGGTATGCTCCATATGTAGCTGTAGCTGCTGAGAAGGGTATCATCACCGGACGCAGCGCTGCACAATTCGATCCTAATGCAACCATTACCCGTGCAGAAATGGCGACTATGATCTCCCGTGCGGTTAAGTCGGTTAACCCTGCTGCCACTACTAGCACAACTGCATTGGGCCAATTCTCCGATGCTGCTAAGATTAGTGCATCACTGAGAGACGGAGTTGCCTTCGCTGCCAGCAATAACCTGGTTATCGGCAACGCCGGCAAGTTCAACCCTAACAACACTGCTACCCGTGCAGAAGCAGCAGTTATTATCTACCGTACAATTAACTTCAAGTAAGTAAATAGTAAGTATGGAGAGCCTCCTCTCGTCTGTTAGAGAGGAGGCACTTTTTTAGCTTAGGTGAAATATTACAGAAACAGCTTGGAGGGAAATTCACTTGTCAGCACAAGAATTGGATCTGCGCGATTATTTCCAGATTGTCAGGAAGAGACTGTGGATGATTGTCAGCATTGTTATCGTGGCATGTGTTCTTGCCGGGGTCTACAGCTTATACATCAAGAATCCGGTGTATGAGGCTTCAACGAAGATTATTGTTAATCAGACACCTACCCAATCTACGGTAGGACAGCTGGATCTTAACCAGATTAATACGAATATTCAGCTTATTAACACGTACAAGGAAATTATTAAGACACCGGCAATCCTCGACGTTGTGGCTAAGAACTATCCGCAATTCGCTATTACTGCGGAGGAGATGCTGAAGAAGGTTAATGTTAGCTCCGTAAACAACACGCAGGTGATGACACTTGTCGTTCGAGATAATTCATATCAGAGAGCCGCAGAAATCGTGAATGCCATATCACTTGTGTTCAAGCAGGAGATTCCGAGCCTGTTCAACGTGCAGAATGTATCTATCCTCAATGAAGCCAAGCTTAATCCACCTGTAGCACCAGGACCGGTAGAGCCGAATGTGGTGATGAACCTCGCGATTGCCTTCATTGTATCCTTGATGATCGGTCTGGGAATTGCCTTCTTGCTGGAATACCTGGATGATACGCTCAAGACAGAAGATGACATTAAGAAATACCTTGGACTGCCAACGATCGCCATGATTACACGGCTTGGACAAGAAGAAACGAAGACTACAGAACAGCAAGTACAGACGCAGACCAGAAAGGCGGGGGAACTTGAACATGTCACAGCAGCCAAATAAACAACGCCATCTGATTACCGTGACGAACCCGCGCTCTCCTGTATCAGAAGCTTTTCGGGCACTGCGCACGAATATTGATTTCTCCTCGGTAGATGAACGGATTCAGATTATTATGGTCACTTCTTCCGGGCCGGAGGAAGGAAAGTCTACAGTGACAGCTAACCTTGCCGCAGCGTATGCTCAAGCGGATAAGAAGGTGCTACTCATCGACGGTGACTTGCGTAAGCCTACCGCTCATAAGACCTTCTCGCTAAGTAATCGTTATGGCTTGTCTTCATTATTATCTCAGCAGGCCGATTTGTCTGAAGTCATTCAAGAATCCGGTGTAAATAACCTTTCGCTGATGACATCCGGGCCGATTCCGCCAAATCCGGCAGAGATGATGGCTTCCAACCGAATGAGTGCTGTCCTGCAAGAGCTGCGCCAGTTATACGATGTTGTTTTAATCGATACACCGCCATTACTGGCAGTTACAGATGCGCAGATTGTGGCCTCCAAGAGCGATGGTGTCATTATGGTTGTGAGCTACGGCAAGGTGAAGCGTGATATTGCTGTTAAGGCTAAGGCGGGTCTGGACCGGGTAGGAGCAAGAATGCTGGGCGTAGTACTGAACAATGTTAAGCGTAAAGCCAGTGAAGGCTATTATTATTACTATTATGGCAATTAAGTTTCCTATTGATGAAAATTGTTATTTTTGGAGGCACTAAAAATGACAGCGAAAACCAGAGTATTGGTACTGTTTCTGATCGATATTGCGATTATTTGGTTCAGTATCGTAACTTCCTACCTGTTCCGTTTCTATAACCATATTCCTGAGGAATATGTTGTGCAGATGGTGGTGTATGGGCTGATCTCAACGATCGCTATCGGTGGAAGCCTGGTCTATTTCGGGTTGTACCGCAGAATGTGGCAGTATGCCAGCATAGGCGAGATTATATCTGTTCTCAAGGCTATTGTAGTAGGAGCCATACTCTCATACGCAGTAGCTTTTGTTATCCTGCCGCAGCGTGTGCCGCTTAGTATAGAAGTCCGGTCGATGGAGACGATACTGCTGCTGGTAGGGGGCGCCCGCTTCTTCTGGAGGGTGTTCCGTAATGACCGTTTCAACAATAAGGATACGGAGGTCCATACCCTAATTGTTGGAGCTGGAGACTGCGGTATATTGATTGCCAGAGAGATGATGGGCCCTTCATTCGCTGATACACGGCTGGTCGGATTCATTGATGACAGTACAGATAAATATCACCTGTCTATATTGGGTGTTCCCGTGCTAGGTAACCGTTATGATATTCCACGAATCGTGAAGGAACGGGAGATTCACGAGATTATTATTGCGATGCCTTCCGTCTCCAGAACAGAAATATCTGAGATCATTAATCTGGCTAAGGCTACAGGTGCGAAGCTGAAGATCATACCTGCACTAAATGACCTGATCGCAGGTAAGATCTCTGTCAAGAAGCTGCGGGATGTCAGTGTTGAAGATTTGCTGGGCCGTGAGCCTATTGTAGCCGACATGAACAGTATCCTGGGTTATGTTCATAACAAAACCGTACTTGTTACGGGAGCAGGCGGTTCTATCGGATCAGAGCTATGCCGCCAGATCTCTCCGTTTGCACCGGACAAGCTGATGATCCTGGGTCATGGGGAGAACAGTATCTATACCATAGAGATGGAGCTACGCAAGAGCTTCCCTTATCTGAATATTGTTACAATCATTGCTGACGTTCAAGACCGTGCAAGGCTGATGGATATATTCCAGAGCCACAAGCCGCAGGTTGTCTTTCATGCGGCAGCACATAAGCACGTTCCTCTGATGGAGCGTAATCCTTCCGAGGCGATTAAGAATAATGTCTTCGGCACACGCAACGTGGCAGATTGTGCGGACAAGTACGGAGCAGAACGTTTTGTACTAATTTCATCGGATAAAGCGGTTAACCCTACTAGTGTCATGGGCGCAACGAAACGAATCGCTGAGATGTATGTTCAGAGTCTTAACGTAGCTAGCCCAACCAAGTTCTCGGCAGTTCGTTTCGGCAACGTACTTGGTAGTCGAGGCAGTGTAATACCTGCATTCAAGCAGCAGATTGCAGCAGGGGGACCGGTTACCGTCACGCACCCTGAGATGGTCCGCTACTTCATGACAATTCCTGAAGCCGTGCAACTGGTGATTCAATCCGGTTCCTTCGCCAATGGCGGCGAAGTGTTTGTGCTCGACATGGGTGAACCAGTAAAGATTCTAACCTTAGCTGAGGACTTAATTACCTTGTCTGGTTATGAGCCTTACAAGGATATTGAGATCACCTTCTCAGGTATCCGTGAAGGCGAGAAGTTATATGAAGAGCTGCTGACAGATGAAGAGAACCTGGGTTCTACTCAACATGACCGGATCTTCATAGGCAGACCGAATGTCATTAGTCAGAGTCAAATGGAGCTGGAGTTCAAACGGCTAGAACGTGTTATTGCTGAAGACGGAGAAGCCATTCGTGAAGTGATTAATCAGATCGTGCCGATGCAGCCAGTGATCCAGGCGGCGATTAGCTAATTAGAATTTGGAGGTAACTGAAGTGAAAAGATGGAAGAAAGTATTGATCTGGACGCTGTCGGTCATCGTGGTGTTGGGAGTTGGCGGACTATTCGCTGCCAATTATGCTGTCGATAAGCTGATGAACTCTATGTCGGATGGGTTTGATATGGAAGCGGAAGATACTGTTAATGTGCCTCAGGGGCAAGTTGTTGAGCCTACAGTAGCGGAGAGTGATCCGTCTGCGGAACCAGCAGCTTCAGTTGATCCAACATCAACAAGTTCACCAGACAGCACTCCAGCTTCTACTGATGCCGGAGAACAAACGGCTGTCAGTACCACTAAGCCAGCAACTACTCCTGTTCCAACACCAGAGAGTGTGGATGGGATTGCTCATATCTCAACGGATAAGGCTAAAGAAGTTCAAGACAACGTTTCGATTACAGATAAAGCCAATGTAGCGTCAATAGTAGCACAACAGTTGAGTGTATCTGATATTAAGAGATTACAAGAGTTAGCCAAAGGCGGACTAACTAATGAAGAAAAGCGGGAAGCACGTAGTATTATTCTTGGTAAAGTCTCCGAAGAACAATATAACGAGCTCTCAAAAGTCGCCAAGAAATACGGTGTTAGTCAAGGCAAGACACGTGATCAAATACTTGCTGAAGAAGAACAACTCAAAGCACAAGAAAAAGGAAGTGAATGATCTTGTTTAAGGTGAAAATTCCCGCAGCAACCCTACTGACATTAGCGTTAATAGGATCAGCACCATTAACAGCATCGGCGCCTATTTCGGCTTCAGCTGCTGTTTCTACAGTAACTGCTTCTCCAGCAACTACAAAGGCTTCGAATACAATCAAAGTGCAGAATGTAGATGTGAAGTTACTCTTTGATGGTGTGGCTCTACAGCCGCCAGCAGGACAATACGTGTTTATGTATAACAACACTACCTATGTTCCTCTACGGTTCATGTCTTATGCTCTGCAGAAGAGTGTAAGCTGGGATGCCAAGAATCTTAAGGTAACAGTGGCAGAGCCAACTAGTTCGGAATTGGTCGTCATTAAAGAATACTTAATGAATGCTACGGATAATTCCGCTTTTGCAACGAAGAATATTGCTCTGAACAACGTAAATGCAAGTTATGTATTTAATGGGAATAATAAAGCGTTACCTAAGGGCCAATCCAGTTATCTGCTGAACGGTTCCATATATGTACCACTAAGATTTTTATCGGAATCCGTGGGCAATTCCATTAGCTGGGATCAGAAGACAAAGACAATTACGGCTAATTCTAAGAGTTATGAAGAAAAAAATGCAAATTTGAATTCGAACGGCAATGGATCGAGTCCATCTGCCAGTGCAACACCGACAGCAACTGCGACGGGGAAGGTTTCCTATGAGTCTATTACAAGCGCAACAGAAGCGAAGCTGAATGCTTTGCAGTCGCAAAGTGAGTCTACACTAATGGGAACCTTATTGGAATACGTGAGTGCGAAAGATGATGCAACCAGAGAAAGTATCATAGCCAAAGGGAAACAGCAGTTAGCATCCTTTAGAGCTTCTTTCAATAGTATAATCGCTGACGCTGAACAAAAACTAAACAATAATGGTTATAGCACAGCTATCATTCAGCAGTATAAAGATGCATTTGAAGCATCACTTCAGGGAGGTATAGCCGGAGCTAAATCTTTTATAAATTAGAAGTTCAGAGAATCATCAATATTAGAAACGTGGTTCATCGCTATCCTCATTCTTCGCAGGTAACGATAGCGGTGACCATAGTATCCTAAGGACATGGTGAGCGTATGAAGCCGTATATTTTTATTAAACAAACCTTAGATTTTGCATTGGCTCTAATTGGAATGCTCCTGTTATGGCCTTTTTTGTTGATTATCGCGATTGTGATCAAGTCTACTTCTAAAGGTCCTATTCTTTTCCGTCAAAAGCGCTTAG
This sequence comes from Paenibacillus sp. IHB B 3415, assembly GCF_000802655.2. Taxonomy (NCBI): domain Bacteria; kingdom Bacillati; phylum Bacillota; class Bacilli; order Caryophanales; family Paenibacillaceae; genus Paenibacillus; species Paenibacillus sp. IHB B 3415. The sequence goes on from NZ_JUEI01000017.1 coordinate 44,658, forward strand.
GCAGGAATAAGAAAGAGTTCTATATCCTAAAGTTCAGAACGATGCGTATAGATACACCAAGTGATATGCCTACGCATCTACTTCAAGATCCAGAATTCTTCATTACGAAGGTAGGCAAATTTCTAAGAAAGTCAAGCTTGGATGAGCTTCCTCAGATTATTAATATTCTTAAGGGTGAAATGAGTATTATTGGTCCTCGTCCGGCGCTGTGGAATCAATATGATTTGATTGCTGAGCGTGATAAGTACGGGGCTAATGATATTAAGCCAGGGTTGACTGGGTGGGCGCAGATTAATGGCAGGGACGAGCTTGTGATCGAAGCTAAAGCACAATTAGATGGTGATTATATTAAACGTATTAGTTTTCGCTTTGACTTAATCTGTTTTTATGAAACGATAAAAATTGTTTTTAAACGGGAAGGAATTATTGAAGGGGGAACAGGAAAACTCAACAAAAACAGTGTTGATGCATAAAATTAGGAATAAAAAATGATTGGAGAATAATAGATGGTGAAAGAACCCAAATGAATACTAATGACTCAAAAAAAATACTTATAACAGGTCTAAATAGCTATATTGGGTCTTCCTTTAAAAAGTGGGTCGAAAAACATAAAGAGTCAAATTCTTTTATAGTGGATACCGTTGATATGAAAGATGCAAATTGGACAAAAAAGGATTTATCAGGATATGATGTTGTTTATCATGTTGCAGGTATTGCTCATATAAAAGAAACCAAAAAAAATGCTCCCCTCTATTCAACAGTAAATAGAGATTTAACGATTGAACTGGCTCATAAAGCTAAGAATAGTGGCGTTAAGCAGTTCATATTTTTAAGTTCAATGAGCGTTTATGGATTGGAACGTGGGAACATTAGTGGTGATACAGTTCCAAATCCACAGACCAATTATGGTATATCAAAATTACAGGCTGAGGAACATATTAAGAAACTTCAGGACTATAAATTCAAAGTAGCAATTGTTAGACCTCCGATGGTGTATGGACAGAACTGCAAAGGGAACTATACAAGACTTTCAAAGCTCACTTTAAAGCTACCTGTCTTTCCAAATGTTAAGAACAGAAGAAGTATGATTTATATTGATAATCTTTCTGAGTTTATTAGAATACTAATAAACGATGATGCGAAAGGTATATTTACACCTCAAAATAAAGAGTATGTAAGTACAAGTGAAATGGTGAGAATGATAGCTGATGTTCATGGTAAGAAAGTGAGGTTTATAAAATTCTTTAGGCCTATTTTTGATTTTCTGATAAGAAAAAGTGGAACTCTCAATAAAATATTTGGTGATTTAATTTACGATATCAATATCTCGGATCATAACCGCGAATACTGTGTTGTAAGTTTAAAGGAGTCAATAAAAAGAGCAGAAGGTTACGAGGAGTAATTACAATGAAGGCAGTTTGTATTAGCTGTTTCAATTATTATGATAATAGACTAAAACATGTGGAACAACATTTGAAAAGGAAGGGTTATGATGTTCTATATATAACCTCTGATTTCGACCATATTGATAAAATTAGATATAGAATTGATAGGCCAAATACAATTCAAATTAGAGTTAATGCTTATAGTAAAAATTTATCAATCCAACGGTTGTTTTCACATTACTTATTTGCTAAAAAAACTTTGAGAGAAATAAATCGGATAAAACCAGATTTGCTGTATGTAATGTTGCCACCTAACTATTTAGCGAAATTTATTTCTAAATACAAAAATACAAATGATGTGAAAATTATATATGATTTGTATGATCTATGGCCTGAAACATTTCCTTCTGACAAAGCTAAATTATTGCTGTCATTACCTTTTAAATTATGGAGGCAACTAAGAGATAATAATTTAAACTCCGCAGATGTGATAGTTACAGAGTGTGAGTTATATCAAGAAAAATTGAAGTGTATATTGAACGGGGCTAATAAAGAAGTGCTTTACTTGACTAAGGAAAAAAGTGAGATCGTTAGCACGCCCAATATAGATATTAATACAATAAATATCTCCTATTTAGGTTCAATTAATAGCATTATAGATATTCCTTTAATAGTAAAATTGCTGACTGCTATAAATAAATTAAAACCAGTTATCTTACACATAATCGGGGATGGTGAGAATAGAGAGCAGTTAATACATGAGGCTAACGAATCTGGTATTAGGGTTGAGTATTATGGAAGAATCTATAATGAAGAAAAAAAGAGAGCGATTTTTGACTCATGCTTATTTGGGATAAATATGATGAAGGACTCTGTTTGTGTAGGTTTGACAATGAAATCTATTGACTACTTTCAAGCAGGATTACCAATATTAAATAATATTCAAGCAGATACAGCTAATTTAATAGAGAAACATAGTATAGGTATTAACGTTACAAAAGATAATATTGAAGATGTAGCAGCGAATGTAGTCGCACTTGAAAGATCAGACATCTTGTTAATGCGAGAGAATACTAAAAAAGTGTTCGAAAGTCTTTTCTCACATGAAGCATTTAATATTAAATTGGAAAAAGTATTTCAACGAATCTATTAATTATTGGTAATTATTAAACTTTTTAAAAGTGTGGTGAAATAATTGAGTAATGAAAGATCAAGTAATTATGGTATTGGAGAAATTGTTACTAATGGCCTCTCTCTCATATATACTAAATTGTTTTGGAGAAAAGCAAGACTTATACGCCTTCCAATAAGAGTTAGGGGCAAGGAATGTATGAGTTATGGTACTGGATTTACTACTGGTTATAGTTGTCGTATTGAAATGAACGGTATTAAAGCGAGAGGGAAACTAACGATTGGTAAAGATTGTGTGATTGGAGATTATGCTCATATAGTTGCAAACCATTTGGTTACCATTGGTAATGGAGTTCTTATGGCATCCCGTGTATTTATAACTGATACTAACCATGGTGATTATTCGGAATATAGTGGGGATTCTATCCCAACAGTTTCACCCAACAAGCGCCCTTTACATTATAAAGAAGTACATATCGGGAATAATGTTTGGCTAGGTGAGAATGTTTCAGTATTGCCTGGAGTTGTTATTGGCGATGGGTGTATCATAGGTGCAAATGCTGTGGTAACTAAGAATATTCCAGAGAATAGTATTGCTGCTGGTAATCCAGCTAAGGTTATAAAGAAGTATGATTTATCAACTGATAAGTGGAAGTAGGAACTTGGCGTTTTTAACCACAATACTTTATAGTATTTTGATATGGAAAATAATTAGTGGGTAAATCATAAGGTGAATGTCAAATTGTTTTATAAGGTACATTATTTCTGCATATTTAGAAAAATAATGACAACAAAAAGGTGAGGTTAATGAAAGTCTCGGTAATAATACCGATGTATAATAGCGAAAATACAATAACTAATACACTCAATTCAGTCAAAATACAAACAGCATACAATGAAATACTTGAAATTATAGTTATTAATGATGGTTCTACAGATGATTCCTTGAATATGGTTAATGATTATATATTAGTTAACCATGACATGCCTATCATTCTAATTGATAAAATGAACGGAGGGGTTTCATCTGCACGTAACGCTGGAATGAAGATTTCTATGGGGGAATGGATTGCTCTGCTTGATTCGGATGACGAATGGCTGCCTAACAAAATAGAAGTTCAATTAAAAACAATAGAAAAGCACCCGTATATTGATTTTTTAGGCGGAGATTCAAATGGACTGGGATTACGTATTTTATTTAAAAAAATTGATAGTCTTTATAAGGCGAGCGTAAAAGATTTATGCTTAAAAAGCTTCCCTGTAACACCGGCAGCATTTTTTAGAAGAAAGATTATTAATGAAATTGGTTATTTTGATGAAGAACAAAAGTATGCAGAAGATGGAAATTATTTTCTAAGAATTTGTGCCTATTATAATTATTATCACTTACCTATACAAATGGTAAACTGTGGAGGTGGAAAGCCTACATTTGGATACAGTGGTTTATCAGCTAATTTGAAGGGGATGTATGATGGAAATGTGAAGAATATTAAAGATCTGAAAAGAGAATCAATTATTAGTATTGATTTTTATTTGTTTTTGCGTTTATTCTTTTGGGCTAAATATATTAGAAGGATTATAATATCGAAACTACGTTGAATAGAAAGAAATTGTAAATAGAAAAATTCATGTGTTCTATTATTCTATAAACACAATTTGAGAGATGGGATAAAGTAGATGGAATCCGTAATAAGTATTATTATTCCTATATATAATGTTGAACACTTTATAGTCAAATGTATAGAAAGTATCATTCATCAAACTTATAAAAATCTCGAAATAATTCTAGTGAATGATGGATCTCCAGATAATTGCGGACGCATTTGTGATGACTATGCATTTCAAGATAATAGAATAAAAGTGATTCATAAAAAGAATGGAGGGTTGAGTTCGGCCAGAAATGCTGGTTTAGATGTGGCTACTGGTAATTATATTGGGTTTGTCGATAGTGATGATTGGGTTGAATTTGACATGTTCGAAAAACTTCTTAATGTAGCAGAACAAGAAAATGCAGATATTGTCCAATGTGGATATAGATCTGTATCAGAAAATGGTGGGGTTCTTCGTAAGTATACCGGTCTCAATGAAAGTTATAATAATAATGAAGATGTGTTGGAGGCATATTTTGCTCAAACGAAAATAAATGTTGTAGTATGGAATAAACTTTATAAAAGGCACTTATTCGATTCGATACGTATGGTAGAAGGTCGATTATTCGAAGATACAATGGTTTCTTTTGAATTAGTTCTTCATACAAAAAAATTAGTAAGTATTGAAGGAGAATATTATAATTATCTTCAAAGAAGTTCAAGTATCATGGGAAGTACATATACTTCACAAAAATTAGATATGATATATGCAGGGAATTATGTATTATCTAAATGTAAAATTAGTGTACCACAGTATATTAATCAGGCTCATATTTTACTGTGTATGTACTGTGTCTATTTGTATTATGATTTAAACTATAGCAATATTCAAAATCAGTTAAATCATAGAAAAACTATATTGATTGAGTTTGCTAATCATTATGAAATCGTGAAACATAGTGAAGAATTCAAAAAAACCAGAATAAAAAATAAAATTTTAATTAAGTCGTTCTCATTAAATAAAACTTTAGCAATAATAATTTATCGCCTATATTCCATACTTAAAAAGATGTAATAATGGCAGAAAGAAGTTTATGATAAAATGTTAGTTACTATATATTGCATTCTTATATCTTTGATATTAATCTCTACTCAAGTTAAGTTTAAAACATTTATACTCCCGAATACAATATTTTCTGTGATTTGGTGTGCAGGAGGGGTTTTAGCTTGTACGAATAATTTAGGTTTATTAAGACCAAGTTTACAAATACATCTCTATATTATATTGTCAATAATCACATTCAATTTGTTGTACTTTATATTCTCTAATAACCTAAAAGAATCTATAAATGAAGATATTGAAGTGCAATTTAATATTAATTATAAGTTAATAACTGGTATGTGTATTCTAGGGCTTATATTGATTCTTCCCAATACGATAACAGCTGTAAAAACGTTGATAACAACTGGATTTAGCTTATCTAGTGTAAGAATTAACTACGCATCATTGTCATATTCCGAAAGATTCTTTTATATGTTTTTTACTAATAATATTCCGATTGCAATTTTTAGTGCTGCTTCAATTATAACTGCAATTAATTTAGCAGATAATAAAACTAAGCTTTTGAAAATTTCTTTAATTTGTATATTTATTGGTACTATCACCTTTGGTGGAAGGTATTTAATATTGAATTTTATAATATATTATATTTCGGCTTTTCTTATATTGAAAAAATATAAATATATAAAAATTAAAAAATCTTATATCCTGATAGCCATAATTATATTAGCTATTGTTACCTTATTAAGGGGAACCACTGGATTATCAGTATTAGATATGGGTGTTTTATATTATGTTGGTTCATTTTCATTTTTAGAATTTATAATTTCACATCCGCATTTATATGGGCTACTTGATCCCCCGATGTATGGTTATTTAACATTTGGATTTCTATTAGAACCTATTATCTTAGCTCTGAAACTTTTTTTTGCTTTAGATATTGATGTGCCCAGTTATCATTTTAATATTTATGCACAACCTTTTGTCAATATTGGTGTTGAGAAAGTAACTTACTATAACAATAATACAACGATTTTGTATACATTTATCAGAGATTTTGGAGCAATAGGGGTTATTGTGGGTATAGCTTTAATAACCAGTGCAGTTTGTATATTTCAAAAAATGTTTAAGAAGACCAGAAGTATTAGAACAATAGGAATCCTTCTACTTTTATATTCATTAATAATAAATAGCACTATGGCTTATAATTTAACCTCAATTGCTTCTAGTTTATTGATAATTTTTCTTCTGATTTTCAGCAGAGAAAAGAAGCGAAATGAAGAACTGAAACTAAGTGAATTTAAATAAAACTAAAATAAAGTGAGATGGCGTAAGTTAATGGAGGATTTTTTATATGAGTTATAAAATTAAGGGAATACTCAAAAACGTCTTTAGACCTTTGTGGCATTTAAAATTAAATTATACAGTAAATAGGAGTTGTTATAACAAGCTTAATCAAGGTGAACTTATCAAATACAAGAATAAACATAATGGTGAACGATGTTTTATTATTGGGAATGGTCCAAGTTTATCTATTGCTGATTTAGAAAAATTAAAATATGAGCATACTTTCGCTGCTAATTCTATATATGTTTTATATGATAGAACAGATTGGAGAACATCATATTATTTTTGTCAAGATTCTACAGTACTTAGGAACAATATAGAAGATATTAAAAAAAAAATAACATCTACAAAATTCATTAAACCAACAGGTTATAGTCAAGATACCGATGATAATGCTATTTGTTTTAATGTTGACTACAATAACTATAAAAAGAGGATTTTACCAGAGTTCAGCGAGGAAATAACTGAAAATGTTAAAGATGGATACACAGTAACTTATTCCATGATTCAGTTTGCTTGTTATATGGGATTTAAGGAAATATATTTATTGGGTGTTGATTTTAATTATATAATGAAAGACAACAAGATTGACGAACAAAGTTATCCAGATAAAAGAATGGGAGCAAAAGCAGGAGGAAATCCAGATCTTGAATATAATTTATTAGCATATCAAGTTGCAAAAAAATATGCGGATGACCAGGGAATTAAGATATTTAATGCTACAAGAGGAGGAATGCTAGAAGTATTTCCTCGTGTTGATTTAGATGATGTGTTAGGTACGAAGGAGAGAGAATGAGGAAATTTAAAAAAATGATAAATAACAAAAACACTAAAGCTGGTGGACTTTATTTGGCTGGCAACCTTTTTAATAAAGCCATCGCCTTTTTAACAATACCAATATTTACTAGAATGATGTCAACCTCAGATTTTGGTTTAGTAAATACGTATCTTTCATGGGTTTCGATTCTTTCATTAATAGTTGGACTGTCTTTAGGTAGTTCTATAAGAAGTGCTTATAAAGATTTCAAGGATGATTTAGAAGGATACGTTTCATCAATCTTCTTTTTGTCGTTCTTAAATTTCGTGGTAACATCTTCTATAATAATCTTAATTTCTTGTTTTTTCATTGAAGAATTAGACATACTTTTAGTAGCCCTTTGCTTAGTGCAGTCCTATATGACATTTGTAATTAATAGTATTGATATCAAATACATGATGTCTATGGATTATATTAAGAAAACCCTCTTATTAGCACTGCCAAATGTAATTACAGTTATTATGTCAGTTGTTTGGCTCATAAACATAGAAAATACTAAGTACCTAGGGCGTATTCTGCCATTTGTTATTGTTACGAGTGTAATAGGAGTTTATTACTTGGCTAGGTCTTTCATTACAGGTAAAAAATTGATAGATAAACGCTACTGGAAATATGCGATAACATTATCTATTCCTCTTATCTTTCATGGGTTATCAATTAATATACTAGCAACATCTGATAGAACTTTGTTAACTATATTTCGTAGCTCTTCCGAAGCAGGTATATATAGCTTAGTTTATAATTTAAGTATGGTTGCTGCAGTCGTTACTGCGTCATTAGAGAGTGTATGGATACCCTGGTTTAATAAAAAAATACATGATGGAAAGAAAGAAATCATAAACCAGAGTGTAGCATTATACATAGAAATTGCACTTGTTGTAATGGTTGGAATATTAATGATAGGCCCAGAAGTGCTCGTTTTTATGGCACCACAAGAATATTGGAGTGGGAATATATTAATACCACCAGTTGTGTTAGCTTCATTTTTTATTTTTTTATATTCAATATCTGTTAATCTAGAATACTATTATAAATCGACTAAAGTAATTGCAACTAACACAATCATTGCTGCTTTAGTGAATTTGGGATTGAACTTTATATTCATTCCAAAGTATGGAGCGTTGGGTGCAGCTTATACTACTGTTGCAGCATATATAATTTCATTTGTTATTCATTATCGTGCTGCTAGGAAATTAGACAAAGGTTTATTTCCATTTAGGGTGTATATAAAACCGATTAGTTGGATGTTTCTATCTGTAGGATTTACATATGTTCTTATGGATTATTTTCTGGCTAGATGGTCTTTAGCTCTTGTTGGTTTTGGTATATACATCATCTTTTCAGTTAAAAAAGGAAGATTTTCGTCTTTGTTAAAATAATATTCAGAAGGTAGGGTTAATTTTTGAGTAATAGAAAAGTAGTAGCTTTTGTTCCAATAAAACTAAATAGTCAAAGACTGCCTCATAAAAATATTCTCCCAATTGCAGGGCGACCTTTATGTTGGCACATTGTTGATACTTTGTGCAATGTTGATGGCATTGACGAAATATATGTTTTTTGTAGTGATGAGGAAGTGAAAAATTATATACCGTCAGAAGCGAAATTCCTGAAAAGAGATCAGAAATTAGATGGTGATATGGTAAAAGGGTTTGAAATCTACGAAGCCTTTACTAATCAAGTGGATGCAGATATTTATGTTTTAGCACACACGACTTCACCATTCATAAAAACTGAGTCTATTAGTAATTCATTAAATTATATTTTGAATAAAGGTAATGATTCTGCCTTCTCCGCACAGAAAATACAGACTTTTGCATGGTATAAGGGCGAGCCAATAAACTATGATCTAAATGATGTACCCCGTACTCAGGATATGGAACCTATTTATGTAGAAACAAGTGCTTTTTTTATGTTTGAAAAGGAACTATTTACTAAATATCGTAGGAGAATTGGTTTCAATCCTTATATACAAGAAGTTGATAGTATTGAAGCGGTAGATATCGATACTAAAGAAGATTATGATTTTGCATTACGATTAATACAAGATAAATAAGAGGAGTGGAATTATGTTTAAATTAATAGCTGGACCTTGTGTAATTGAGAGTGAGGAATTGGTATTACAGATTGCGAAAGAGGTCAAAGAAATAACAGATGAACTAGGAATTGAATATTATTTTAAAGCTTCGTTTGATAAAGCTAATAGAACTTCGATTGATTCATTTAGAGGACCAGGGCTTGAGGAAGGTCTTAGGATTTTGCAAAAGGTCAAGGACACCTATAATTTAAAGATTGCAACTGATATTCATGAACCATATCAAGCTGAGCCTGTTTCAAAAGTTGCTGATATAATTCAAATTCCAGCTTTTTTGTGTAGACAGACAGATTTACTGGTTGCTGCAGCGAGAACCGGGAAAATTATAAATGTTAAAAAGGCACAATTTCTTGCACCTTGGGATATGAAAAATGTTGTTCGGAAATTAGAAGAAGGTGGAAATACAAATATTATGCTCTGCGAACGTGGTACTACGTTTGGATATAACACTCTAGTTGTTGACATGACCGGTTTAGTAGAGTTGAAGAAATTTGGATATCCGGTTGTGTTTGATGCTACTCATAGTGTACAAAAACCAGGTGGAAAAGGGGATGCAACTGGTGGTAATAGAGACCATGTCCAATATCTTGCTAGAGCTGCAATGGCCGTAGGAATAGATGCGTTATTTATGGAAGTTCATCCTGATCCAGATAATGCAAAATCTGATGGTCCTAATATGGTTAAGTTAAGTGACTTAAAATTAATCCTAGAAAAATTAATAAAGGTATATCATGCTGTGAATTAATAGAATAGGGGCTAGAAGCATGGACTATGTAGATCAAGCCAAAAGAGTTTTTGATATAGAAATTAAAGCACTTGAGCTTGTAAGAGACCATTTAAATGACGATTTTAGTAATATTTTAAGAATTGTAACGGAATGCAGAGGGAAAGTGGTAGTCACTGGTATGGGGAAGATGGGTCATGTTGCACGTAAGATTGCTGCAACAATGGCAAGTCTAGGGGGACCGGCATTCTATTTACATCCTGGAGAAGCTCTTCATGGGGATTTGGGAATGGTCACTAATGATGACGTCGTTATTGCTTTAAGCTATAGCGGTGAAAGCGAAGAGATTACTAGAGTGCTGGCGAATATTAAGGCAATAGGTGCAACCTTGATAGGAATCTCAGGAAATGCTGATTCTACATTAGTGAAGTATAGTGACTATTCACAGGTGTTTCCGTTTTTTGATGAGGCTTGCTACCTGAATTTAGCTCCAACATCAAGTACAACAGCTGCTTTAGTTTATGGAGATGCATTAGCTGTTGTAGCGTCAAAGGTATATGGATTTACTGAAACGAAATTTGCATTGTTCCATCCTGCCGGTTCGTTAGGTAAAAAGTTATTGATCAAAGTTCAAGATGTAATGGCGTATGGAGAAGATAATGCAGTGATACAAAAAGATGTTACTTTAAAAAGTGCAATTATTGAAATGGGAAAAAAAGGTCTTGGAATAGTTACCGTAGTTGATAATGAGGCTAATATTATTGGTGTTGTAACTGATGGAGATCTAAGACGACAACTGGAAAAAGGTGTTGATGTCTATGGTCTAACAGTAGATGAGATTATGACAAAAACTCCTGTCACCGTTAAACATGATAGTATGGCAGTTGAAGCTCTTCAAATACTAAAAGAAAAAAACATATCATGTGCGCCTGTAGTTGATAAGCAAAACAAAGCAGTAGGAACCGTTAGAATACAAGCAATCTTGAACAAAGGAATTATCATATGATAAAAATGCTTATAATGGATGTAGATGGGACATTAACTGACGGGAAAATTTACATTGGACCACAGGGTGAATCAATGAAAGCTTTTAATGTAAAAGATGGCTTGGGAATTACTAAATTAAATGCGACTGGAATTAAACCAGTTATACTAACTGCTCGAAGTTCAGAAATTGTAGCTAATAGGGCAAGAGAATTAAATATAGTTGATGTATACCAAGGTATACATGATAAAATTTCGGGTTTAAAGATGATAAGCGATAAATACGAGTTGGCATTTAATGATATAGCTTATATTGGAGACGATGAAAATGATTTAGAATGCATGAAATTGTGTGGATATAGTGGGTGTCCAGCAGATGCGATGGATACTATAAAAAAATTCGTGAATTTCACAAGTAGGTTTAATGGTGGAGACGGAGCAGTTAGAGAGTTTATTGAAAATATTCTTGTTCGAAATGCAGAAGATTTATCTTCGTGAATTTTTATAAGATTTGGGATATGTCAGATATACTTCTCTCTAATATTTGAGACTCTCGTTTGTAACGAGTAATTCAAGATGGAGAGAAGTTGTTTTTTTATCACTAAAAAATTATATTTGGAGGTGAATATTTATGAAAGGCATCATCCTAGCCGGCGGCTCCGGAACCCGCCTCTACCCATTAACCATGGTAACCAGTAAACAACTTCTACCCGTTTACGACAAACCTATGATCTATTACCCGCTATCTACTTTAATGCTTGCCGGAATTAATGAGATCCTTATCATCTCCACACCTGAGGATACTCCGAGATTCCAAAGTCTTTTCGGCGACGGGTCTCAGTTCGGTATTTCCCTACAATACATAGTTCAACCAAGTCCTGACGGTTTAGCTCAGGCTTTTATTTTGGGTGAAGCGTTTATTGGGGATGACTCTGTGGCTATGATTCTTGGGGATAATATATACTACGGGAATGGAATCCGTAAAATGCTTCAGCATGCTTCGGACAAAGCACAAGGTGCGACTGTGTTCGGTTATCACGTACAAGATCCGGAGCGTTTCGGTGTGGTTGAATTCAACGACGAAGGTAAAGTGTTAAGCGTGGAAGAGAAGCCGGCACAGCCTAAGTCTAATTATGCGATCACTGGTCTGTACTTCTATGATAACCGTGTTGTAGAGATTGCTAAGAATGTACAGCCTTCCTCCAGAGGCGAACTTGAGATTACTTCCATTAATGAAGCTTATCTTAAAATGGGAGAGCTGGATGTTGAACTTCTGGGTCGTGGCTTCACATGGCTGGATACCGGAACTCATCAGAGTCTGGTGGATGCTACGAACTTTGTCCGGACGATTGAAGACCATCAAGGGATTAAGATTGCCGCTCTTGAAGAGATTGCATATATTAATGGGTGGATTACGAAAGAACACCTGTTAAGCTGCGGGCAGAAGCTAAGCAAGACGGGCTACGGGCAATATCTGATCAAGGTAGCTACCGGGAAGATTCAATATTAAGCAGTAAAGGTGTGGAGGATATGAAATTAACGGAAACGGCGCTCCCTGGCGTATTTATCGTGGAACCTACGGTGTTCGGAGATCACCGGGGATGGTTTATGGAGACGTTCAGTGATGCGAAATTTAGAGAGCAGGGCATCGATATAGCTTTTGTACAGGATAATCAGTCTTATTCAGCTACAAAAGGTACCTTGCGGGGATTACATTATCAGCTGAATCCTAAAGCTCAGACGAAGCTTGTCCGCTGCACGCGTGGAGTTATATTCGATGTGGCGGTGGATGTCAGACAAGGCAGTCCTACGTACAGCAAGTGGTTTGGAATTGAACTGAGTGCCGAGAACAAGAAGCAACTGCTGATTCCCAAAGGGTTCGCCCATGGGTTCATGACACTGACTGAGGATGTTGAGGTTCAGTATAAATGTGATGAGCTGTATGCTCCGGAATGTGATGGGGGCATTCTGTGGAATGATCCTGCCATTGGAATAGAGTGGCCGTTACATGTTACTCCGGTTCTATCCGGCAAAGACGAGCAGGCTCCTGTGTTAAAAGATGCTATTCTGAACTTTACCTATAATAACTGAAGCAGAGTAGATACTAAATCGAATAATTCTGAGGTGTAATTCATGAGTCGGAAGAAATTGCTGATTACCGGAGGTGCCGGTTTCATTGGCGGGAATTTTGTGCAATATATAGTGGATAAATACTCTGATTATGATGTCTATAATCTGGATCTGTTAACCTATGCCGGTGATTTAACCAAACACAAGCAGATTGAAGATAGAGATAACTATCATTTCATCCGGGCGGATATTGCTGACCGTGATGCGATTATGTCGCTTTTTGAACAAGAGCGCTTCGACTATGTGGTACATTTCGCAGCAGAGAGTCATGTGGACCGCTCGATTACAGATCCGGCTATATTTGTCCGGACGAATGTAATGGGAACCCAGGTGCTGCTGGATGCTTCACGGACCATTGGGGTGGCGAAATTTGTTCATGTGTCCACGGATGAAGTGTACGGTGAACTGGATTTCGATCCTACGGTATTCTTCACAGAGGAGACACCGCTGCAACCTAATAGTCCTTATAGTGCCAGCAAGGCGTCGTCTGATTTGTTGGTTCGCGCGTACCATGAAACCTTTGGCCTGCCAATGAACATTACCCGCTGCTCTAACAATTACGGCCCTTATCATTTCCCTGAGAAGCTGATCCCGCTTACGATCTCGAAGGTCTTAAATGAACTGAAGGTTCCTGTCTACGGGGATGGTGCCAATATCCGGGATTGGCTGCATGTCTGGGATCATTGTGCTGCTATTGATCTCGTATTGCACGAAGGTGTAAGCGGTGAAGTATACAATGTAGGCGGCCATAATGAACGTACGAATCTCGAAGTAGTGAAGACTATTATTCATACCTTAGGGAAATCTGAGGAATTGATTGAATTCGTTGCAGACCGGCTGGGTCATGATAAACGTTATGCTATTGATCCGACCAAGCTGGAGAAGCTGGGTTGGAAGCCCACCTATACCTTTGAGACCGGAATCGCTCAGACGATTCAGTGGTATACAGGGAATGCTGAGTGGTGGGAACAAATTCTTAGCGGCGAGTACCGGAAGTAGCTTATGAGCAGAACATTAACCAGTAAAAAGATGGGCAAGCGTAGAAAGAAAATCCTCTTTCTGTACTTGCCTGTTCTGTTAATAGTCTTCTTGTTCCTGTGTGCAGGACGTTTCCTCCCGCTGTCTGAAGCTCCCAAGCAGGCTGATGTCATTATCGTACTTAGCGGCGGTGGAGGACGGGTTGAGCAAGCGGTGGAGCTTTTCAAGGAGGGCTTCGCACCGTATATGCTGTTATCGGCAGTTTCAGAAAATGCAGGCCCCTCCGGCGACATGCACCAAACTGCCCTAGCCCTTGGCATCCCTGAAGAGGCCATCCTCACCGAAGACGAAGCCCAGAGCACCTACCAGAACGCCCAGTTCACACTTCCGATCATGAAGCAGCACGGCTTCAAGTCTGCCATTGTTGTGTCCTCTGACTTCCATATGCGGCGGGTGAAATTTATCTTCGATCATGTCTATAAGAAGTCAGGGATTGAGCTGACCTATATAGGCTCCGACTCGGGCTATAATGCGAAGACATGGTGGAGCGACAGGTATAGCCGGGAGACTACTTTTAACGAGTATATCAAGATGATTGGCAATGCCTTCGGCTATAATGGGCCGGAAGCGAAGAGTGCTCTTGAACAGATTAAACGCTGGTTCCGCCGGTAAAAAGAAATATGGACACCTTTGCGATGGATACAGATCCGGTTCTATCGGGATGATGCGGATCGGCTGTGGGTGAAGCGGGGATCGCGGCGGCGGCGGCTTTTGAGCAAACAGGGAATAGAAACGACAGAGACCTTACGAGACCACTAGGGTCTCTATTTTTTTGCCATAACCGGGAATCGTAATCCGTTTCAGGAAATCCAGTGGGAATGGCAAGTGGGTTGCCGGCAGTTCACGGATTCGACTAATCTGCAATATTCTACACTATTGAATATTGGGATAAAGTGACATATTATTACAACTATAAAACAAATATATAATATTTGGATTCCAGTTAGGTGGTGTTTGCGTGGTCCCTACTACAACTATGATTCGCGATGCACTGGCGACGTATCTGTCGCAGAAGAGAATGTCCATTAATCAATTCTCCGGACAATCCGGAATTAATTCAGGAACGCTCAGCCGGATACTTAGTGGTCAGCAGCCGATTGCTATGGACCATCTGGAGCGAATCACCAAGGCGATGGATCTGCCGGAGGACTATTTCTACAGTTCATATGTGGATGAATGTTTCTATTACTCGTCACCAACCTGGCGGCGTCTGCGGCCTTTTCTTGTGCGTTCAGCTGCGCTAGGCCGTCTGGATTGCGTTGAACAGGTTGTTCAGAATCTGCTAGAGAATCTGGTTTATGCCCCCATGCTGTTCGAAGTGGCTGAAGGTCTGTTTCAAGAGGGGCTGTGGCAAGCTGCAGAATTGTTGTATAAGAATGTGAGTGCCAGTGAGAAGTATCAGAATTCCGAGAGACTCGCGGTATGCCAATACCGTCTATTCCGAATCGCCATTGGTGACGACCAGACGCGGAACTTGCAGGCGGCGCATCTCTTCGAATGTTACCTGGACCGGCTGGATGAAGCGGATCAATTGGACGGGTTGAAGCATCTCGCTCATGTATATGTTTCGATGCATAAGTGGCATAAGGTGGATGAGCTGGCGAAGGAGATGCTGCAATTAGCGACTCTTCGTTATAATCTCCAGCGTCAGTCGGACCGCAGAGAGGACAACGAGAGAAAAACTGAGAAACCCCTGTACTTTTACATCCTGTACGCACAGCTTATCCGCTCAAATGTGTATGAGGAAATAGGAGACTACCCATCGGCATTAGATTGGGTGTCCCTCTATATGGATGGAAGCTGGATACAGGAAGACAATGAAGAAGCGAAGCGGACTGTAGCCCAGTTCCAGGAGTGGGGGACCGCGAACAGACTGCTCTATCGGGTGATGGCAGGACAATATGGGGCTCTCTCTGAATATGTCGAATATATCTCCGAGCGACCAGATGAGATATTCATAGCTTTACACAATATTATCTCGTCGGCTAACCGCTATGATTGGAATGTTGATTATATTCTGGAGCGGTTTGCTTCCTATATTCCTTACCGGACGTATTCTACAGAATTTGGCGATTACAATCGGCAGGTTATGTTGGACCAACACACCCAATTCCTCGCTGAAATGGCAGCCTATTATTTACATAATAAGCGTGAAGAAGGAATAAGATTCATCCTGCAGAGTTTGGAATCATCTGCTAGAATCAATGATGAGAGCAATATCATCAAATGTGTTGATCTATTCGAGCAGCATCGGCATCTGGCAGATGAAGAAGAGAAAGGGCAATACAAACTTCTAATTAGAGAGGTGCAGGACTCACATGAAAAGAAAATTGTTCAAGCTTCTAGCTTCCTGTAGTCTGGCTATTGTAATTATTATACCTGTTGTTACTGTTGAGCCCGTAGAAAACATCAGCACTCAGATTCTTGTTCAAACTATGGGACACGGTTTAGGTGGCGGTTGATGCTTGCCGGGCAGCAATAATTTAATCCGCGTACTAAGCAACGTTCCTGGAATACCGGGAGCGTTGTTCTTTTATACAGAGCATATTATTCTAGCCTCTACATCCACAAACCGACAAACAAACTAGGTATCCCGGTCTATAATTAGAAGCAAATCTATTTATAGTCTGGGAGAGATGGACCATGCCTAATTATCATTTTAGGGAAATATGGACACCTTTGCGATGGATACAGATCCGGTTCTACCGCGATGATGCGAATCGGATGTGGATTAAACGGGGGAAACAGCGGAGGCAGCTGCTTCGCAAACGGGATATAGAGACGACAGAGACCTAACGAGACCTGAGGGGTCTCTATTTTTTTGGCTTCAAGTACACTTTCATTCTCTGTACCTTACACATGTACGCAAAAATGTTATGGAAGGCTACACTTTGGAGGGATGGCGGATCTTGAATTTCACTCTATACTCTAGTTGAAATACATATGAACGGAGAGGAAGGTGAGGGGATGAAGCCATATGATTATTCCTTGGATGCGATTAAGGGGATTAGCTGTATTTTGATGATTATTGCGCATATTCCGCTGTACTTCCACGGCAATGAACGGGTGTTCCAGATTGTTGCGGGTGTGGCCCCTGTCCTGTTCTTCGCGGTCTCAGGTGTGACTACTACGTTGCAGGTGAAGCGGCGCAGCTTCAGTTCCCTGCTCGGCTTCTATGTGCTGTTCGCGGTCATCGGGTTCGCCTACAATCTGATGTGGAAACCGGATGTACAGGCTTTTCGCATCATGGATGTTCCCCAGATCATCGCGCTTGGCGTCCTCAGTATCTATTTGCTGGAGAAGGTTCTTAAGCCCCCGCTCTATCTGTATCTATTGCTGTCGCTGGCTGTGTTTGCGGTACATTCGTTCATCGGGCACCGGCTGCCGGACTTTCCGCTTAAATCTGTTGTATTCACAGAGACGGTCGGGTTTACGTATTTTCCGTGGCTGTTTGCTTTCTTGGCGGGAGTCTTTGCGTACCGGGCCAGTAACCGGGTGAACCTCATCATGACTTTGGTTGCCGCCGCACTGCTGGTGATTGTAAGTTACGGGGGCGTGCGTGAGGCGGATTACGTGAAATATAATATGTCCATGCCCTATCTGCTGTTGTCTATGACTGTGCTGTTCGGGGCGTTCGCTCTCTTCCGAAGCATCAAAAGCTATGCTCCCGCAAGTCCGCTGCTGTATGTCGGCAGGCATTCGTTGCTGTTTCTGTTTGCCCATCTGTTCCTGATCCTCGCGTTTGACCGGCTGGGTCTGGGCCGTCTGCACATTGTGCTGATATGGGGGCTGGTGCTGATCTGCACCTATGTTGGCATGCATATTCTGCTGTGGCTTAACCGCTTCATAGCGCAGTATTTGGAACACCGCTTGCCTTGGGGGATCATCGTTATTGGTGTAATTGCCATTCCGCTCGTGATTCCGAACAGGGATCTCATCATCCTGATGGAGGCGGCGCTGGGTATGCTGTTTGCCATGAATTATAAGCAACTCTCCAGCCTAATGTCGGCAAGTACGTCGGCGCGGCGGGAGCCAGCTCTTCCGGAGGTTGTGCGTGAGCGGGCTTGATTGCTTTTTGCTAAGTTTAAGCGGAATTGCTCTGTTATAGTATAGAAACGATGGGGACTTTTTGAAAATGAAATCTTGTTCATATGACGATGGAGACCTGAATGGTTTCCGTCGTTTTGCGCTGCTCATTTACATTTTTTGAGCGAACATTTGTTCTTTTTATCATATACGAATCCAGTAAAATGGAATATAATCACATGGGACAAGCTGTATTTTTTGAAACGGGAGGCGATAGAAATATCCATGCCGCATGATGAGGCTTTTAAGAAGCTGCTGGAGACGTTCTTCAAGGAATTTATTGAATTGTTTTTTCCTGAGCTGGATTCTATGCTTGATTACAGTGAAAGCCGGTTTCTGATGCAGGAATTGTTGGTGGACATCGTTGGTGAGGAAGCACGGGAACTGGATTTGCTGCTGGAGATCCGCTACAAAGGGCTGGACGGTTATATTCTAATCCATCTGGAGCCGCAATCGTATAGAGACCCACAGTTTCACGAACGGATGTTTATTTACTTCAGCCGTCTGTTCGAGCGCTACCGGAAAGAGCATAAGCTGATTATTCCGATTGCGGTTTTTACTTCAGACGAGATCAGAGAAGAACAGGACACTTTGGAAATGAGTATTCCGGAGCACCAAATCCTGCGCTTCCAGTTTCTAAAGGTGGAGCTGCGTAAGCAGAACTGGCGCCAATTTATTAATTCGGATAATGCAGTGGCTGCTGCGTTACTAGCCAAAATGGGTTATACTACAAGAGAAGCGAGAGAAGTACGCGGGGAGTTCCTGCGAATGTTCATGCAGCTAAAAGCACGTTTGGATCAGGGACGGCTGGCGCTGATTATGTCCGTGGCAGATTTGTATTTCAAGCCGGATCGTGAACAGGATGAAGAGATTCTAAGAGAATTAATGAAACAATACCCGGAGGAAGGTGAAGCAATAATGGAGCTGATGCCACACTGGAAACGTTGGGGATACGAAGAAGGAATAGAAGAAGGAAAAGAAAAAGGAAAAGAAGAAGCCCAAGCGGAGATTATCCGTAAATTGCTGCTTCATGGATTTACTCCTGAAGCTGTGTCCAAAGCCGTTGAGCTACCACTGGATGAGATTAAGAAGCTGATGTAAGAGAGCTTTCTGAATAGTTATATATCTATAATAATCTATAGAAGACCTTGGTGAGTGAGAGTACCCAAGGTCTTCTTTTCGTTGTATAGGAAAATCAGTACGTTTATCCACCCGTTAGTGTAATAGCATTTCTGCCATCGGGCTCAGAGGTCGATTGTCTACTACCCTTCCCCCTCCTCCCGCTAATCAGCAAGCTAAGCACCGGGACCTTCTGAACCACCAGGTTCAAGGCGAGCGATCCGGCTACCGCAATTACAGTGGTCGGGAACCAGCCCAGATGGGTCCCCAGCACATAACGTTCGAGGAAGTTCAGCAGCAGGATGAAGACGCCGTAATGGAAGATCAGGATGACCAGGGATTCTTGGCCGATGTAGGTCAGGAGAGCTGCGAATAATTTGGATTTGGACAGTAATTGGGTGCCTTTGATGGCGAGCAGGCTTCCGGCGATACCGGCGAGGTAGAAGAGGAGCAGGTTGCCGTACACCCGGTTGTTCATGTCGACATAGGAGTTGAAGTAGGCGGCAGCCAGGAAGATGAACAGCAGGATTAGGGTATTCAGGTTGAAAATGCGGATATTGCTCAGTGCCTGATGCTGCTTCAGCTTATAGCCGATGAACACATAGAGCTGGGCGACGAGGGCCACGTCGATGTTCCAGGGCAGGAAGATGACTCGTCCCAGGCTGTAGCCGGTCAGGCTTAAGGCGAGCATGATCCCGAGCTGGAGCTGCCAGGGGCGTGTGTGTATGTAGCGCATGGTGATGCAGAAGACGATCTGTGTGACGAACAGGCAGGTCAGGAACCAGATGGGGATGTTCAGCAGCAGTCCATCGGAATAGTTGCCGTAGAGGAGGGCGGCCAGCGGCTGGACCCAGCCAACACCCGGACTATGGTCGCTGGCGAGCATCCGCAGGAGTGCCCAGAGGCAGTAAGTCAGCAGCCCGGCGGTGAAGTAGGGGAGGACGAGAGTCAGGAGCTTGGTCCGCAGTAATAGCTTAAGATTGTCAAAATACCTGGAGGCGCTGAATAAGTAACCGGAGACGATGAAGAACAGCGGAAGACGGAAATCTCTGAACATATCGTTCAGTACAGCTGGAGTCAGGCCGGCATGTCCAACGACGACCAGCAGGATGGTGATGCCGCGGACCATATCGATAACTTTCAACCGTGTGGTCTTCGGCGCACTGCCATTTCCTGCGGATAATGAAGGCTGTGATACTTGCATGGGGTGACATCTGCCCCTTCCATAGGTGTGTTATAGCCTACGATATCGGATATAAGTGGCAGGGACAATGGTACAAAATAGTTATTTCTATATACTACCTCAGCTGGTTGTATATTCTTCATTGATGGATATCCGTCCTGCTCCGGGCAGTAAGGAACAGGATTAGCAGCCGTGTTACCCCTAAATTGCTTGAGCCCCCCCACCAATCTTATATATAATTAAGTTAACATAATTTTGTCGAGTACTGGTTATAAGAATTCTTTCATGGATTAATGCTGAATTATAGGGAGGCTGGAAGATGAAAGCAACAACAGATCAGCAACCATCCGGTGCCCGGGCGAGCAGTAAGCCGGTTGTGGTTGAGATAGTGAATTACTACAAGCAGCTGGGTGTACGGGTGAATGCCACACCGAAATCGATTGAAGCGGGTTATGAGGCCAAGATTAAGGAATTTCCTCAAGAGCAGTATCCGGAGGAGTTCCGGAAGATCCGCGAGGCTTATGAGAATTTGAGTGATCCGATCCGGCGTGACGAATATGATTTCACCCGCAAGAATGGCAGTACACAGAAACTGGATGTCCTCATTAATAAAGGCACGGATGCCTTCGCTGCAGGGGACTTCCGGCTGGCGGAGGAGCTGTACCGCAAGGTACTGGAACTCAAGCCGGACCACTCCGGGGCAAGCATTGCATTATCCGGAGTGTATCTTGCCGAGGATAAGCTGAGCATGTTCGATGAAGTATGGCAGAAGGTAGAGGCGCTCAGTCCCAGCCCGCGTTCAAGTGTCATTGGTACGACGCTGCAAATCCGTATTCTGCTGCAGTATGAGCAATATAAGAAGGCTCTAAGTGTTGCGCGTGCGCTTGATAAGAAGCACCGTGCCTGGCGGAGAGTCTATCTGACGGACTATACCGATGTGCTGATGATGAATCAGCTGGGGGATGAAGCCTGGGGAATATATGAAGAGATGGCTGGAGAACTGAAGGAGGGCCTGAATGAGAGCCTGAATGAGGATAATGATGTTGAACTGAAGGGGGATACTTTACAGTTCTATCTTTATTGGATCAAAATCATGGTCTACACGAATAAAATGCAGTTCTGGCACAAGGTTAAGCAGGAAATAAGGGCTTATCTGCGCTCCTTGCCTGAGGGGGCAGAGAGAGAATCAGCGGTGGACCGTCTGCTGGAAGAGAGCCGTGAGCTGGCAGAGAACAGAGCCTACAAAGAAGCGCTGCTCTTCGCCGAGCTTGCCCACTATATGGATCCCGGCAATCCGGCTGTGCAGCAGCAGCGCAGCCTGGCTCAAGGGGGAAGTAAGCTGCTCCTGGAAACCGACCGGCTGATCAAAGACAAAAGCATGTACCCGGGCGTACAGGCCAAAGCCTATGATTTCTTCACCGCGGAAGGGTATCGGCATCCGGCAGAGAGGCTGGATCAGGCTCCTCCGGATGGTATGTGGCCATCCGGCGGGGCAGAATACGGTGACTACTTCATGACTGAAGGCATCCGGCAAATGAAGCGTAAGTACCCGCACGTGTATAAGTCTTATCAGCAGCTATGGGACAAGCTGATGTCCTAAAAGCATATAAGGGCCGTGGATCAATGCTGATCCACGGCCCTTATATGTTCTGGTGAATTGAGTGTTAAGAGTTGAGATTCACCCGCTCCGGAATTACAAAAGAAACGGTCGTGCCGGCTCCAAGCTGGCTGTGAATGACCAGTCCCTGGCCATACAGCTGTGTCAGCCGCCGGTTGGTATTCAGCAGTCCGATGCCGCGGGAAGGCAAGCCGAGTCCGCTGTCGTCCAGCAGATGACGAACCTGCTCATCAGGCATCCCTTTGCCGTTATCCTCTACTTCAAATGATGTGTACCCCTGCCGGCGGTGAATGCGGATATGCAGCCTGCCGCCGGCCTTCCGGCTCAGCAGGCCGTGTCTGACCGCATTCTCGACCAGCGGCTGGAGGGTAAGCGGCGGGAGGAGCAGCTCGATCCCCGGTTCCACATCCCATTCGATCTGCAGGCGTTCGTCAAACCTGGCCTTCTCAATAAACAGATAGGACTCGACCAGCTCCAGCTCATGGGACAGTCCGACCCGCTGCTGCGAGTTCATATAGTCGAAGCTGATTCGCAGATAGGAGGAGAACGCCTCTCCGAGATCACGCATCTTGGGGAGATCGAATTCACTTAAGGCCAGCAGTGCGTTCAGCGTGTTGAAAAGAAAGTGCGGCTGAATTTGCGCCTGCAGGTAAGCAGCCTCCAGCCGCAGGCTCTGATTAATAGACTGCTTCAGTCCGGTCAGGGAGCGGACCCGGTATTTCAGCTCTAGAGCATCCACAGGCTTCGAGACATAATCATTGGCTCCGGATAAGAATCCCGTATAGATATCCACCGGCTGATTGCGGGCAGTGAGCAGCAGGATCGGCAGCTCCGAGACAGAGAAGCGCTGCCGGGCGATCCGCGTTAGCTCGTAGCCAGACATGTACGGCATCATGACATCGGCGATCAGCAGGTCCCAGGGTTCGGTGCCGAGCAGATCCAGGGCTTCCTGGGCGCTGGTGACCGTGACCAGCTGATGCTGTTCATCCGAGAGTATGCTGGCGAGCACCTTAAGATTGACCGGATCATCATCCACGGCGAGGATAAGAGTCTTGGCCGTCATGGAGGTGTCCTGCAGCTGAATCTGAGGGAGAGAAGGGATCTCCTGTGATGCAGAGCTGCCGCCGGTATCAGGCTGCCGGAATAACAGTCTCCCCTGTTCAAGCAGCAGGTCTTCCATCTCAAGGCTGCCATTCATCCTTGCAGCAGCTGCCTCTTCCGGCGGCACGTGCCGGACCTCAGAGGCAGATGCCAGGGGGAGTGTGAAGGTAAACACGGACCCCCTCCCGGGTTCGGATTCCACGGTAAGGTCTCCGCCGTGAAGCTCTGCCAGCTGCTTGCTGATGCTTAAGCCGAGCCCGATTCCGCCTCCGTCATTAATGCCCTTACTCCCTTGCTCATAAGGCGAGAAGATCCTCGCTTGTGTCTCCTTATCGATGCCTATACCGGTATCGGACACGCTAATCCTTGCGGTCTTGCCGGTAATCTCGGCAGATACCGTGACCGTTCCGGCCTGTGTGTATTTGATGGCATTGCGCAGCAGGTTAAAGAGAATCTGCACAATCCGCTTCTCATCACCCCAGACGGGCGGCAGGGAAGCGGGTAATTCGTTACGCAGCTGCAGCTGTTTGCTGTCTGTCATGAATTCAAACATATTCAGAATTCCGGTTACCAGCGGCCCGATGGCCAGCGGTTCACGCTGCAATACAATCCGCTTCTCCTGCAGACGGGTCACATCGAGCAGGTCATTCAGCATATGGGACATCCGGCGGCTGATGGTAATGAGCAGCTCCAGATCCTGGTAGCTTTGATGATCCAGGAGGGATTTCTCCTTCGCTGTTACGGTTTGGGCGATGCTGATGATACCATGCAGCGGTGTTCTGAGTTCATGTGCGGTATTCGCCAGGAACTGATCCTTCAGATGATCGCTTTCCTTCAGCTGCTGGTTAAGCAGCCGGTTCTCCTCTGCATTGCGGAAATACCGCTTGAACCAGTAAGCGGAGAAACCGATGATGGCTGCAATGACATCTACCGGATAATACAGAATACTTGCTTTGCTGCTCGATTCCAAGGAACCGCCAAGGACACTGGAGCCGATAGCCGCGGCGGCAAACAGCAGAAATACGGAGTCCTGCTCCTGCCGGGCGACCATGCGGCCAATGGAGTATACGACGCCTGCAACCGGAAGCAGGTAGAGCACTGAGAAGAAGGGCCTTGCATACAGGGCATACTGCGCAGGCAGCAGCAGGATATAGACGGTATAGAGGGACAGGACAAGCAGGTAACCTTTGAACAAGCGGCCCGGGCGCTCCTGTGCGGAGAAGCTGCGGGTCAGCAGCAGCATGAACAGGGAGATCGCAGGATAAGCCAGCATTTTGAGCTTCAGCGCCCAGGTATAGTTGATCGGCAGCCAGAGCAGCAGCAGGGTATCATTATCGGTCACTATTGAAGCACCTACCGCCAGGAGCAGCAGGCAGAACACCAGGAACGCTTTTTGCCGGCGGTTGAAAAAGAACAGGATGCCTGCATACATCGCATGCAGCAGCATGATCACAAAAGTGACCATCTGGAAGCCGATAGAATACATCCGTTCCGTATCAACCGCTGCCTGGGAGCCGAAACGGATGGAGCGGACAATCCCTCCTTCGAGCGGGTGATCGTAATTGGCTGCACGGACCAGCAGCGTGATCTCCTGCTGTCCTGCCGCATTATAGGCCGCCGTATAGGAAACAGCCTTAGGTTTGTAGTCCTGGCGGCTCACGGCCAGTTGACCGAAGCTGCCTTCGGTCTGTCCGTTAATCTCAATGCCGGAGGAAGCTTGAACACGCTGAATCCAGAAGCCATACGGCTGCTGCTGCAGCTGGTCAACCAGAATGCGCAGCCTGTAAGTGCCGTAGCCGAAGGAAGAATGTCCTTCTTCTGGGAAGCCGCTGCTCCAGTCGCCGGGAACCTGCACAACCTGCTGCGCAGCCGGGGGTTGTCCGGCGAAGTTCTCATAGGTGAGGAATTGGCCGGGATAGAATTCCCATTCACCATCCAGCCGCACAGACCGGGAGTTCTCGAAGTCCCAGCCCCGCATATCCAGGACACCTTGCTTCGCTCCCGGGTGCTCCGGCGCGGCATACGCGTTGAACCACAGATACCTTATGCTGATCAGGAGGGTCAGATATAACAGCAGCAACAGAGCGTGCTTGAGATTCAATATGCTTTTAGTATGGATCATGGTTTGCTTCGGTAAGTTAGTCTTCATCATACGTTCTCTATTCGACATGTTTCGAGGTTATCCTGCCGGGAAATGGAGGGTTCTGCTTTACCCCCATACCCCTACGAGCAGAATGCCTCCAAAGATGACTACCGAGCAGACCATCCGCCGCAAGCCCTGCTGCTCTTTCAGCAGGAGGATGCCCAGGAACGTAGCGAATATGGTTCCGATCTCCCGCAACGGGCTGATATGGGCAAGCGGCGCCTGCTGCAGTGCGAAGAGGAACAGCAGATACGAGCCCGGATTCAGCACACTTCCCAGCAGGATGGTGAACTTGTTGCTCTTCCACTCCTCCAGCAGCTTGCGCGATTTCAGGACTGCCGGAGTCAGACCGGCGACAAAACCGATATTGGTAACCTCAAGCAGCGCCAGCGGAGACATATGCTGGAGGTTCAGCTTATCGACGAATACATAGCAGGTTGTGCAGAGTCCCACGCAGAGCGCCATAAGAATCGGCGTATATCCGGACTTCCGGGAGGCGGTGGATGCGGAAGTGGATGCGGAAGTGGATGTGGAAGTGGATGTGGATGAGCTTCTGGAGCCCAGTCCGCTGAGCACTGCGAATCCGCCGAGCATGAAGGCAATACCGGCCCATCCATAGACAGACAGTGATTCGCCCAGAAAAAGAACACCGATCAGCGGGATGAGCAGCGTGCTCGTCCCCCGCATCACCGGATATATCTGTGATAAGTCACCCATCTCATAGGTTCTGGATAAAAGCCAGGAATATAAGGCCTGCAGCGCTACAGACAGCAGTAGCAGGGCATAAGCTCCGGCTGCAAGCGGGTGAGTCCACAGCTCGGTTATTAGGATAGGGAGCAGCAGAATAGTAGAGATCATCATGATCGACCACAGGAAGATGCTTTTGGCCCGGCTTCTTTTGGTGAACATGCTCCACACCGCGTGACACATCCCGGAAGCCAGAACCAAAAGAATTGGTAGCAGCATTAAATTTCAACCCCTTAAGAAATGATTAGTGTTCTGAATCAGCAGCAGGTGTAGGGGGATGGGAGGGTTGTTCCAGCAGAGCGGAGCCATCCTCAAGCCGGAGCCAAGTCTCGAACTGCTTATCGCCCTCAGTCAGCCGGATGACACGCGCTCCCCGCATGAAGCCTTCCCGCCCGTATGTATTGTAGCCGGTGGCCCGGCCATAGCTGAGCCGGATGCCATGCAGGCTGCCGGTGAAGTCGTTAATATGATCATGTCCGCAAAAAGTACCTGCCACATCGCCCATTTCCACCATAGCTGTGAAGAGTCCCGAATTAAGCACCGGAGCACAGACCTGCTCGAATTTATAGCCGTAGCAGGTCTGCGTGGACCACATCTCGGCATATTCCGGCAGCGGGATATGGAAGAATGCCAGCGCAGGCAGCTTGGCCTCACCTGCCTGGGGATTCAGCCGTGCAGATTGTTCCGTCAGCCAGCGGATCTGGCTCTGCCGGACCCAGTTATAGCCGGGAATCTGCGCAAGCCCGGAGTAGGCACCGGTGTCCAGCATATAGAGAATGGCGCCCGGCCTGGTGCCGGTGCCCGCAATCTCAAGCGTATAATTCCCAGAACCGCCCAGCTCTGCCGGACCTGGTTCAGCCAGGCAGTGGGGATGCTCTAGTGCAATGTCCATCAGCTCACTGTAGGAGACCCTTTGCTCAGTGTCATGATTGCCAAAGACGAAGGCCCAGGGAGTACCGCTCTTCTCTACAGCGGCAACAGCCTCCCGGAACGCCTGCTTGGGCTGCTCGCATGCCTTTTCTCCTTCCGGGACAGGTCCGGTATAGATCAGATCTCCAGTGAAAATAACGAGATCCGGCTGCTCCGCTTCCATCACGCGTTCCATAAGCTCCCGCGTCTGCTGATCCTCTGCTCTTCCATCCATCCAGTGAAGATCGGTGAACTGTACGATGGTAAAGGTTCCATCCTGGCGGAATGATAATTTGTGCTTCATGTGAAAATCCCCTCTCTGCCTGAATAAAGTTATGAATTTAGTTCATTAGGTGTTCAAGTGCTTTTATGTTGTTTTGTATTTCTTTATGTTGTTTCATGTTGATTTTAGGATGATAATCCGTTTCTGTCAATCTATAATTGGATGGATTGCACTTTCTGCAATAGAATTCGTTCCAACTGGCGTAAAATCTCATTCTGCTGTATTTCAGAGACAATTTCATAATTCCAAACCCTTGCTGGGAGCGGTT